>JAFEFK010000751.1 GCA_018240625.1 Pseudomonadota bacterium | reverse complement strand
TGAAGGCCGGTACGTAACATTCGTCAGCCGATATTCTTGCCAAAGGGTTCGTCATTCCGGGATGGTCCGAAGGACCAGATCCGGAATCCCGAGATTCCGGGTTCGTGCTTCGCACGCCCCGGAATGACTGCGGAACTATCCGCCCCTCACTCCTCCTTCAGCCCATACTCCAGATTGTTGCCCGTCGCGCCGTAGTACTTGAACGGCAAAAACTTTCCGGTCATGCCGATCTTGACGCGATCGCCCTTCGGATTGGCCTGCCGCGCGATGTCCATGTCGAAGTCGATCGCCGACATGATGCCGTCGCCGAACTCCTCCTCGATCAGCGCCTTCATCGCCGGGCCGTTGATCATGATCAGTTCGTAGAGCCGGTAGATCAGCGGATCGCTCGGCGGCATCGGCGTGCCCGCCCCGCGCATCGGCACCTCGTTGAGCATCGACGTTTCCGCCTTGGTCAGGCCGAACAGTTTTGCGGCCGCGACCGCCTGCGGCCTGGTCAGTTTCATGTGGCCGAGCAGTGCGCTGACGATCAGGATTTCCGAAAAGCCGCCGATCTCGCCGGTGATGTATTTCCAGCTCCATTCCTTCTCGCGCTTGATGTCCAGAATCTTCTCGGTCAGATCAGCTCGCTTCATGTGTCGCACTCCATTTTGAAAAGTTTCAGAGGGAGCAGAGCAATGCCCGTGCCATGGGCACGGATACAGTGACGGCGGCGATTTCTTCTGACCAGACAGCCGCCGCCAGGGAGAATTGACCGGAATTTGTGCAGCGAATGCCGCTTTGGTGGCTTCCGCAGCGCGCGGACCGAACCGCAACTCCGCGTCCAGATGGACACACTGATGGCGCAGGCGATTTTGCAGGGGAAGGCGGGGACGGAGGGCGCGATTTGATCTTCACCTCTCCCGCTTGCAGGGGAGGTCGACCGGCGAAGCCGGTCGGGTGGGGGCATGTCTGAGAAAGGCCCCCTCCCCAACCCTCCCCCGCAAGCGGGAGAGGGAGCGCATTTCCGATGCCGGATGCCAATTCTCCCCGCCCTTGCCTTCGTCCGCCCTAAGGATTATATTCCTTGACATGCCTCAGCCGCCCCACCTCCCGCCCCCGATCGCCCGCCTCCGCGTCACGCCGGACGACCCGGCCAATCCGCCCGCCGCGGGTCCGCCTGCGGTTGCAAAACGCGGCAGGCGCGGCAGGGGCCGGCCCTATCCGGATGAAACCGTCCGGCGGGTGCGTCACCTGCTCGAGACGACGACGCTCTCGCAAATGGAGATCGCGCGCCGGACGGGCGTGAAGCAGGCGACCATCTCCCTCTGGCAGCGGCACAATCGCTGGTTTCGGCCGCTCGGTGCGCCGCTCAATCCCGCGATCGCCTCGCTCTGGCGCGTTGGCCCAGCGATGAAACTGAGTCTCCTGACCGGCCGGCTCGTGGCGATCGCCGAACGGATGACGCGCGAGCTGGAGGAAAACCCGGATACGGACATCGACAAATTGGAGCAGGCGCTGCAGGCCGTGCGGATGGCGCGGGTCACGCTGCAGGGCAACCGGCGGCGCAAGCTGCTGATCGGGCGGGCCCGCACCGGCTTCGAGGTGATGGAAGAAGACGCAGCAATCCGCGCCGCCTTGAAGGAGATGCGCCGCGGCGGCGTCGAGATCGACCGCGCGCCGAAGGAGGCGCTGGACCTCGTGATCGCGGCCAACACGCCGGCGGAGCCGGATCACCCGGCACTGCGGCCGAGGGGCGGGAGAAGGAGGAGGTAGCGTTGGACTAAGGAAGTTGACGCAAATCTACCTCAACATGCTATCTCCGATCCTATGAACGTCCAGCAATTCATCGACAAATGGAGCCGCGCCGACCGCACCGAACGTCAGGCGGCGCAGGAGCATTTTATCGACCTTTGCCGGGTGCTTGGCGAACCGACGCCGAACGAAGCCGCCGATCCCGGTTCGTACAGCTTTGAAAAGGGTGCTTCAAAAATCGACGGCTCGCCCGGCTTTGCCGACGTATGGAAGCGCGGACATTTCGGCTGGGAATACAAGAAGGACCGCGCCAACCTCGATCGCGCCTATCAGCAACTCCAGCTCTATTCGGTGGCCCTGGAGAACCCGACCCTTCTTGTGGTCTCCGAAACCAAGCGATTTCGTATCTATACCAACTGGACCAACACGGTTCAGGCCAAGCACGAATTCGCGCTGGAAGAGCTTGCACACTCGGGCACACGCGAGCTTCTTAGAAACGTCTTCAATCATCCCGACCGGCTGAAGCCGGACAAGACCCGCGAGCAGGTCACCAAAGACGCCGCGAAGGAGTTTACTACGATCGCCGAGCGGCTGCGCATGATGGGGCACGCGCCCGAGCAGGTCGCGCATTTCCTCAACCGGCTGGTGTTCTGCCTGTTCGCCGAGGACGTGAGCCTGCTTGAAAACGACCTGTTCAAGCGCATGCTTGACAACCTCGCCAGACGCCGCGACAAGGTCGCCGAACAATCGCGAGAGATGTTCTCAGAGCTGTTTCGCAAGATGCGCGGCGGCGGCAATTACGGTCTCGAATACATTCTGCACTTCAACGGCGGCCTGTTCGACGACCACACTGCGCTGCCG
>JAFEFK010000750.1 GCA_018240625.1 Pseudomonadota bacterium | reverse complement strand
TGTTCGGCGACGACTTTCCCGCCATGCAGAAGACCGCGGACCGGATCGCCGACGTCGTGCGGAAGATCGAAGGCGCGGAGAGCGTCAAGACCGAAGAGACATCGGGCCTGCCGTTCCTCGAAATCAAGATCGACAAGGCCGAGATCGCGCGACGCGGGCTCAGTTTGGCGACGGTGCAGGACCTGATCGCGACCGCCGTCGGCGGGACTGACGCCGGTCTCGTCTTCGAGGGCGACCGGCGGTTCAAGATCGTCGTGCGATTGCCGGATGCGCTACGCAACGACATCCCGGCGCTCGAAGAACTGCCTGTCGCCTTGCCGCGCTCCAATCCGGACGCGCCGGCGGCGACGGTTCCCCTGCGGACCCTCGCGTCGTTCGAACAGACGACGGGCTACAACCAGATCAGCCGCGAGAACGGCAAGCGGCGCGTGGTCGCCACCGCGGAGGTCCGCGGGCGCGACATCGGTTCGCTCGTCGCCGAGGCGCAGGCGAAGGTCGCCGAATTGAAGTTGCCACCCGGGAGCTATCTCGCCTGGGGTGGCCAGTTCGAAAACTTCGCCGTCGCGCGTCAGCGGTTGATGTTTGTGGTGCCGGGCGTGTTCCTGCTGATCTACTTGCTGCTATACGGTGCGCTCGGTTCGGTTCGCGACGCCGCGCTCGTCTTCAGCGCCGTGCCGCTCGCGCTCACCGGCGGCATCGCGGCGCTCTGGCTGCGAGGCATGCCGTTCTCGATCTCGGCGGCCGTCGGCTTCATCGCGCTGTCCGGCGTCGCCGTGCTCAACGGTCTCGTCATGCTCACCCAGATTCGCAGCCTGATCGAGGAAGGTCATGATCCGAAGACGGCGATCCGGGAAGGCGCGCTCACGCGCTTCCGACCCGTAGCTATGACCGCGCTGGTCGCCTCGCTCGGATTCGTGCCGATGGCGCTCGCGACCGGGACCGGTGCCGAGGTGCAGAAGCCGTTGGCAACCGTCGTGATCGGAGGCCTGCTGACCGCGACCCTGCTGACGCTCGTCGTCCTACCCGCTTTGTACGCGCGATTTTCTGGAAAACGCGAAGAGAGTTCATTCAATCCCCGCGAAGAGCCGCCGATGGAGCGGACGCGGTATGCTGCCGAATAGGAAGGAAAACGCATGCTGAAGGTCATTCGCGGGTGGTTCGGTTTCGCTCCGGTCGAGGATTGTCTCGCGCTCGGGCACGCTGCCGGAGGGGGCCACGGGCACACGCATGGAACGGTCGACCCGACGATCGCTACCACGACCCGCGGCATTTGGGCGATCAAATGGTCGTTCGTCGTCCTGGCAATTACGTCCCTTCTTCAACTCGCCGTGGTCGCGGTCTCGGGCAGCGTGGCGCTGCTCGCCGATACGATCCACAATGTCGGGGACGCAGTAACCGCCATTCCGCTCTGGATCGCCTTCGTGCTCGCACGCCGCAAGCCCAGCAAGCGCTTTACCTACGGGCTCGGCCGAGTCGAAGACCTAGCTGGTATCGCCATTGTCGCGATCATCCTGTTCAGCGCGATATTCGCAGGATACGAAGCCATCGAACGCCTGATTTATCCCCAAGAACTCGGCTACCTGCGATGGGTGATTGCGGCCGGTGTCATCGGTTTCATCGGCAACGAGCTTGTCGCTGTCTTCCGCATCAGGGTCGGCCGCGAGATCAACAGCGCGGCGCTGATCGCCGACGGTTACCACGCCCGCACGGATGGTTTCACCAGCCTCGCGGTCGTGTTGGGCGCCATCGGCGTCTGGCTCGGCTATCCGCTCGCGGATCCGATCGTGGGACTTCTGATCACGATCGCGATCTTCGGCATCGTGTGGCAATCGTCCAAAGCCGTCTTCGTCCGCATGCTCGACGGCGTCGACCCAGCCATCACTGATGAAATCAAGCATGCTGCAGGTCACGTCAAAGGCGTACAGAACGTTTTGGACGTTAAGGCACGCTGGCTCGGCCACCGTTTGCAGGCCGACATCGCCGTTCAAGTCGCACCAGATACAGCCGTCGAAGATGCGGACCGTCTCGCCGACGGTCTCAAACACGAAATCCTCGACCACATACCTGCGCTTGCCGTTGCGACAGTACGCGTCTCGTCGCGGTCGGAACCAGACGGAGACATCCACAGACACCATGCACCGGACCCGGTACGAATTGAGGGAGCGATCGCTGCAGGCGAAGTCTCCATCATCGACACGGATGCGGGCGAGCGGATACAATTGACGTTGACGGAGCCGGTCACGGGCTTGGTCGCCGTCGTTGAGATCGACAGGCCGGATCGCGTTGAAACGCTGTCGCTCACGGCATTGCCGGACCAGCCAACGCAATTCCGCAGCAACGTGCCACCGGCCGAGCCGCACGAATTCGACGCGCGGCTGATTCTCTCACTCCGAGACAAGGAGCAGCGCAACGCTTTCCGCATGACTGAACCGGCAAATCATTGACATCGCGGTCGCAGCCGAACAAACGTGATTATGGAACTCTGGCAATTGATACGTCTGAGAAATATAGCGAATGTCGAATCGCATAACTTATCTTATGGAATTTTCCGCTGGCCAGGCTTGTAACTACGAGTCGCTGGTTGGGTTCGCAGACAACAGAACATCGCTAAAATCGATCGCTGTTGCGATCATGACGACGCAAGCGTTGGCGCATAAGACCGCGGCGCTCTAGGCCATCGGTTAGAAAAAGCCACGCTGGGTTCGAGCTTGAGTGCTGGCCGTGCGCTGGGGGCGACAAGGTTGACCAGCACGACTATCAAGAAACAATGACCTGATCTGCTGACAGCATGGCGAATTCCTACATCGATAAACACAGACCCGCACAAAAGAGCGCTAGCCGGAGCCACGGAATTGTATGTACCGGATGGGAGCGAAAGGTGGTCCGGGCGGCGGTCCCCTCCTGAGATTGCAACCTTCCAACGTCCGCTCGGAGTGCTATTTCCGTCAATCTGGATGCGGCCCTTCGATCTTGTTTTCAAGCACCTTGCCAGTGGCGGCATCAATCCCGACTTCTTGAATCTTGGAGCCGGTCTTAATGTCGAACGAGTAGCGAAGTCCGCTGCCGCCTCCTTCGCGCTCAAGTTCCTCGTCTGTGATCGTTCCCGGATGCGCTTTCAGGGCGATCTCGCGCGCCTGTGCGATCCTTACCTTCGCTTGGCCGGAAAGCTTCTGACCTGTGTAAGCCAGCGCAGGTCCTGTGAACGCCAAGAGGCTGATCACGCTCAAAGCGCCAAAACAACATCGAAAATTCTTGATCATGTATTTCTCCACTCACCCCATTGTCAGGTGCAGGAACGACGCGGTCGCGGCGGCCTCACCATGAACACTGTCCCGTAGTGGACTTAGGGCAGAATGAGCATTTGATTTCGATCTCGCGAAAAATAGCTGGACGGCGTCGGCTCAGTCTTGTGGAAGGCGAACGATCACCCGCAAACCAGAACCAGGTGCTGACTTGTTTTCAAGGCGGATCGATCCGTGACACCGTTCGACGATCCGTCTTGCGATCGAAAGACCCAGACCGCTCCCCTCGCCTTGGGAGCGACTGCCCCTGACGAAGGGTTCGAAGATGCGATTAAGGTCCGCATCCGGAATTCCGGAGCCGGTATCCTTGACCATAAAAACGATGAACCCGTACTCGGCAAACAGGCTCACGTCGACCTGTCCGCCCGTGGGGGTGTGTCTCAAGGCATTGTCGAGCAGATTTCGAGCCAGCACCGTCAGGGCAACGGGTTCGAGCCGAACCGAAATCGGTTCGATCCGGGCAAAACCGAGGTCGATCGACTTGTTTTGTGCGGCCGGAAGCAAATCGGCCACTACTCCCTTGAGGACACGATCGAACTCGCTCTCCGGCTTGTCCTTGGAAACGTCATTGTCGTATCTCGCCAGCGTTAGCAGTTGCTCCAAGAGGTGTCCGGTCCTGCGAATACCGGTTTTGAGAGAAACGAGACGATCACGTCCGTCTTTCGAAAGATCGGCCTGCTCGAGATTCTCGGCCTGGACGATGAGAGCGGTGATGGGTGTGCGAAGCTCATGCGCGGCATCGGCGACGAACCGCCGCTGCGAGTCAAACATCGCCTTAATGCGTTCGAGCAAGCGATTGATGGACGACACGAACGGAAGCAATTCGGTCG
>JAFEFK010000074.1 GCA_018240625.1 Pseudomonadota bacterium | reverse complement strand
TGCGCTCGACGCCGCAATGAAGCAGAAGATCAATCGCGCGATCGAAGCTGGCGTGTCCCGCCGCTTTCTGCCGAACGAGATTTTCGCGGTGCCGGAAGTTCCGCGCACACTGTCCGGCAAGAAGCAGGAACTTCCGATCAAGAAGCTGCTGCTCGGTCAGCCGATCGAAAAAGTCATCAACAAGGATGCGATGGCGAATCCGGCGTGCCTCGACTGGTATGTTGCGTTCGCCGGAAAATCCCGTCAGTCATAACGTGCAATGAAAAAAGCCAAGACCAAAGCCCCTGCCCGCAAGGCGGCGAAAACGTCACGCCCGGCAACCAAGGCGAAGTTACCGGCGAGACCGGCCGCCAAGGCCGCTTCAAGGTCGCCCGGAAAGCCGGCAGCGACAAGGAGCAAGGCCGGGAAAGCTGCGGCGGCCGTCAAGACCGGTGCCAAGACTGGTGCAAAGCCCGCGTCCCGCACGGTGGAGGCGGTTGCACCACGCGCGACCGGGAAGCCTGTGACACCCACAACTCCACGCAAGGCCCTCACCTTGCCGGTCAAGCCGGTGGCGATTGCCCCGACGCAGGCGCCGGCAGTTGCTCCGATGCCGCCGAAGCCCGCCCATCCGGCGCCGAAACCCGCATCCAATGCCGCGCCCCGCGCCGACGTGCCGCCCGAGACCGGATTCACGCTGCTCGTCGACGGTCATTTCAAGAGCCAGTTCGAAACGCTGGCGCAGGCCACACAGGCCGCCACCGAATTGAAAACGCGGTTTCCGATCCTTCGGGTCGAAGTCTACGACGCTGCGAAGAAGACGCGCCTGGCGGTCTGATCAAGCCTCCGCCGGAGGACGACACGCGACGCGCGAATCCGCTACACTGCCGCGACATGCCCCGCGCGTCTGCCAAACCCACGCCTCTCTCCGCCGCCTCGGCCCGCCGCATCTGGCTGCGCGCGCAGCGGCTCGACACACCCAGTCCGTTCGGCGCCGGACCGCAGGCGGTCGCCGACGCGGTCGCTCATCTCGGTTATGTCCAGATCGACACCATCAATGTCATCGAGCGCAGTCATCACCACATCCTGTTCACGCGCATTCCGGATTACCGGCGCGCGGATCTCCGGCAGGCGCAGACGATCGACAAAAGCGTGTTCGAATACTGGACCCACGCGCTGGCTTACGTGCCGTCGGCGGATTTCCGTTTCTTCGTCGCGGACATGAAGCACTACCGGACTGCGGGGCACCGCTGGTTTCAAACCGTGACGCCGGCCGACACGCGCAAGGTGATGCGGCTGGCGCGGCTGGGCGCGTTGACCATCCGCGACATCGAGGACGATGTGCTGCGGGAGAAGGATCACGCCTGGGCCAGCCGCAAGCCGTCGCGGCGTGCGCTGCAACTGGCGTTCTTCACCGGCGCGCTCACGATCAGCGAACGCAACGGCATGCTCAAGACCTACGATCTCATGTCGCGGCACTTCGGTTGGGAACGCCTGCCGAAGGCGGCATCGCGCGGTGAGACCATGGCCTATCTGCTCGACCGCGCCTTGCGGTCACAGGGCCTCGTCTCGCTGGATTCGATCTGTCATCTCGACGCGCCGAGCAAAGCCGCCGTACGAAAGGTGATCGACGCGCGCGTGCGGCGCGGCGAACTTGTCCCCATCGCCCTCGACGGCGCGGGGAAGCAGGAACATTGGGCGGCGCCCGAGGCGCTTGAAACGACTGACGATGGCGATCCCAGCCTCGTGCACATCCTGTCGCCGTTCGATCCGCTGATCATCCAGCGCAAGCGCACGCATCTCATCTTCGGCTACGAACATCGCTTCGAGGCGTATGTGCCGAAAGAAAAGCGCAAACTCGGTTATTTCGCGTTGCCGGTGCTGGTTGGAGATACCGTCGTCGCCGCGCTCGACCTCAAGGCCGACCGGCAGAACCGCAAACTTCTGATGCAGAAGTGGACATGGGTCGGTGAGGCCGCCACGCGAAAGGCATCAGGCCAGCGCACGGAATTGAAGCGGCAGATCGAGGACGAACTCGACCGCTTCGCACGCTTCCAGCTTGCGGAACGCGACGCGCCGTCACCCTGAGAGAGACGGCTCTTCATTGGTTATCGTGCAGGCGTGATGCAGGGCGCCCGCACCTACCAGGACGGATCCAGTCCGTAGCCGAAGCCGAACGGAAAGAACGGCGGCAGCGCTTGCGGCACATAATAGTAAGGCCGCTCGTAGTAAGGCCGATACGGACCGCGCACATAGACGCGCGCGCGATGGTGTCGGTGGCGACGCCCGTGATGGACGCGTCGCGCCGCGCCGATATCAGTCATTGCCACGGGTGTCGCGAGGATCGCCTCGGAGCGCGGCGCCGCTGTCGCGCGACCGGTGGAAATCATGCCAGCCAACGCCACGATGGCGGCTGCTAGGCTCACGCCGAAAAGTGATTTCATGGCTATTCCTCCGGTTGAGGTGCGAGGGCCGGGATAGCGTCGGTTCCTGATTATATCGGCGCCGCTGCTAAAAAACAGGCCCGCGATGCGGGCCCGTTTCATCCTCCTTCGCAGAGGGCAAGATCACCAGCGACGATGATGCCAATGACGACGCGGATGCCAGTGGCGACGGGGATGCCAATGGCGTCGATGCCAGCCACGGTGCCATCGGACTTCCGTTGTCATGTTCGTCGTGTCGACGTGCGTCGCCGCGCCGATGCCCGGATTGACCGGCGACGCCGCTTGCGCCTGCTGCGCCGGAGCGGCGACGATCAGAAACGCGCCGACGGCGGCCAATCCGAGAGCTTTCTTCACATTCATATGGATTCTCCTTGGGTCTTACGGATCCCTAACGACGCACGGCGGCAGATGGTTCCACCCTGACGCCATCGCACGCACAACAAGGCTAGAGCGGGCGACGTGAACCAAAAATGAATGTACGGGCCGTAATGACAACCGCGATCGTGTTGCGATGCAATCGAGACCCCGCGTTCATCTGCACTGCGGGTGCCGGGCAGGCAATCAGCCGTGGCGCCAATAGCAGTTCATCCGCGGCACGATCACCGTCCCGCTTGGCCGGAATTCCTGCACATAATGCGCGGTGCAATCACGAACGGCGTCGGGACCGGGGTTGTAGCTGGGATAAACCCCGCGCTCGTCCTCGCGATAAATACGCACTCGGGGCCGACGCCTGCGGGTTTGGGCCGAAAGATCGGATGACGTGGCGCGATCGGCGTTCCGCACGGTGGGTTGCGCCTGCACACTGCTTGCAGAAAGCACCGCAACGGGCATCAGCAAAATCGCCGCCGCCGCGAGCCCTGCCGCTATCGTCCTGACGCTCATCACCGTGCCCCGGTCTGTCCCTGTTGGGCTGGACGGTCTCCGATTGTCGCGCCCGCGTCAACCGGCGGCACGCTCCGGTCGGAAAAAACCGGTGCCGCGTCCATGAAACACAGGATAAACAGACGTCATGTGGACGTCCGCCAAAGCACCCTCGCTGGCTGAAATGGAAGCCATGGCGCACGAGATTTTCGCACGGCTGCCTCGGCATTTCCGCCGCCTGTGCGATGGCCTGATCATTCGCGTCGAAGATTTCCCGGCCGACGAGGTCCTCGTCGAGATGAACGCGGAGAGCGAGTTCGATTTGCTCGGTCTGTTTCAGGGCACCGGCCTGCCGTTCCAGAGCCGCGACGACATTGCCCGGCTTCCAAATCTGATCTGGCTCTATCGCCGTCCGATCCTCGACTACTGGGCCGAGCATGAGGAAACGCTGGGTCAGATCATCGGCCATGTGCTGATCCATGAGATCGGGCATCATTTCGGTCTGTCCGATAGCGATATGGAGGCGATCGAGGCCCAGGCAGGGGATTAGCCCTGCACAATTGGCCCTTGGATCGAACCCTGGATCGGGATAGAAAACGACCTCTCACGAGGAGCTTTTGCCATGGACAAATTCACCACGCTGGAAGGCGTCGCGGCGCCGCTGAAGATCATCAATGTCGACACCGACATGATCATTCCAAAGCAGTACCTGAAGACCATCGAGCGCACCGGCCTTGGCAAAGGGCTATTTTCGGAACAGCGTTACAAGGATGACGGCTCCGAAAACCCCGACTTCATTCTCAACAAGCCGGCCTACCGCAATGCCAAGATACTCGTCGCGGGTGACAATTTCGGTTGCGGTTCCTCGCGCGAACACGCGCCGTGGGCCTTGCTCGACTTCGGTATCCGCTGCGTGATCTCGACCTCGTTCGGCGACATCTTCTACAACAACTGCTTCAAGAACGGCATCCTCCCGATCCGCGTCTCGCAGGACGACCTCGACAAGCTGTTCGATGACGCCGAGCGCGGCGCCAATGCGACGTTGAGCATCGATCTTGCCAGCCAGGAAATCCGCGGGCCCGACGGCGGCACCGTGAAATTCGAGATCGACCCGTTCCGCAAGCATTGCCTGCTCAACGGCCTCGACGATATCGGGCTGACGATGGAGAAGAAATCCTCGATCGACAGCTACGAGTACAAGGCAAAGCGCGAACGCGCCTGGGCCTGAATTGTCCGTAGAGCCCTGAGTTGTCCGCGGGGCCACAGCTTCCGTTCGTCCCCGCGAAGGCGGGGACCCAAAGTGACACGACTTCTATGCTCGCCATTCTGGATTCCCGCTTACGCGGGAATGAGCGGCGTAAGGATGGCGCCGCTTCAACCCGCCATCGCCTCAATCGCATCCGCGATCGCGATGGTGCGCTTCGCCATGTCGGCGTGCAGCCGTTCCACCATGCCGCCATCGAGCTGGATCGCTCCCCGCGACGCGTTCTCAGGCAATTCGAACGCCGCGATAATCTTTCGCGCCTGCGCCACTTCGGCGGCGGGCGGCGTAAAGGTGACATTGCAGGCCTCGATCTGGCCCGGATGAATCAGCGTCTTGCCGTCAAAGCCGAGATCGCGCGCTTGCGCGCATTCCTGCGCAAAACCCTCGATATTGCTGAAATCGCTGTAGGGCCCATCGAGGATTTCAAGGCCGTGCAGCCGTGTCGCGAGGATACAATGGGTGATCATCGGCAGCATCGCGGCACGGCCCGGCATCATCCGGATTCGCGTCTCGCGCGCGATGTCGTTCGGTCCGAACACAAAGCCTGCCAGGCGGGAGCCGGATTCACGCGAGGTCGCCGCAAGTTCCTCCGCGTGCAGCACCGCACGCGCGGTTTCGATCATCGCCCAGACCCGGGTCGCGGGATCGGCGGCCAGTTCACGCAGCGTGTCGCCAACCATCGCAAGGTCGGCTGCACTGTAGATTTTGGGAACCAGAATACCGTCGGGCTTGGTCTTCGCCGCCATGGCGAGATCGTCGCGCCACCACGGCGAATCCAGCGCATTGATGCGGATGATGATCTCGCGCCGGCCGAAGCCGCCCGCCGCGATGGTCTTTGCGATCTGCTCGCGCGCCAGGGCCTTCGCATCGGGTGCGACGGAATCCTCAAGATCGAGAATGATGCCGTCAGCGGGAAGATGCGGCGCTTTCGCCAGCGCGCGTGGGTTCGAACCTGGCATGAATAAGAGACTGCGACGCGGGCGGATCATGAAACGTTATCCTTCGGACAGAGCCCTAGCCGATAGCACCTGCAGGCGGCCCGCGAAAGTCTTGTCCAGAACCGCTCGCTGTGGTTTCACAACGTGGGCAACGGACGAGGCGAAACCATGAAAACTTTCCCGAAACATCTGATCGAAGGCTACCGCACCTTCGCGACCCAGCGCCTGCCCACGGAGCAATCGCGCTATCACACGCTTTCCGAGCGCGGCCAGCATCCTGAGACCATGGTAATCGGCTGCTGCGACTCGCGCGTAGCGCCGGAAACGATCTTCGACGCCGGACCGGGCGAACTGTTCGTGGTCCGCAACATCGCCAACCTGGTGCCGGTATATCAGCCCGACGCCAACGCCCATGGCGTCTCGGCGGCGCTGGAGTTCGGCGTGCAGGTGCTCAAGGTGAAGCACCTCGTGGTCCTCGGTCACGCGCAATGCGGCGGCATCAGCGCCTTCATCAACAAGGCCGCGCCGCTGTCGCCGGGCGATTTCATCGGCAAATGGATGGCGATGTTCATCAAGCCCGGCGAGGTCGTCGAGCAGCGCGACCAGGAGACGATCAAGGAATTCACCACACGCATTGAGAAGGCGGCGGTCTTCCGCAGTCTCGAAAATCTGATGACGTTTCCGTTCGTGCGCAAGGCGGTTGAGAGCGGGCAGACACGCCTGCACGGAGCCTATTTCGGCGTCGCGGAGGGAACGCTGTACGTGCTCGACCGCGAGACCAAGGAATTCCGCAGCGTCCGGGACAACAGCCTCGTCTGACGCCTTATCCGCGAGACCACCACTATGGCTCCAACGAAAAAGGAGCCGGAAAATCCGGCTCCTTCGCGCCGGTCAGGCGGCTTTCTGCTTGGCGCTGATCAGCTTGCGGTTGATCAGGCATTCTGCGATCTGCACCGCGTTTAGCGCCGCGCCCTTGCGCAGGTTGTCCGAGACGCACCACAGCACGAGACCATTTTCCACCGTCGCATCCTCGCGGATGCGGCTGATGTAGGTGGCGTCCTCGCCCGCCGCTTCGTACGGGGTGACGTAACCGCCCGGCTCCCGCTTGTCGATCACGAGGCAGCCCGGCGCATTGCGCAGGATGTTGCGCGCTTCATCGGCCGAGATCGGATTCTCGAATTCGATGCTGACGGTTTCGGAGTGGCTGACGAACACCGGCACGCGCACGCAGGTCGCGGTGAGTTTGATTTTGGGGTCGAGAATCTTCTTGGTCTCCACCACCATCTTCCACTCTTCCTTGGTGTAGCCGTCCTCCATGAACACGTCGATCTCGGGGATGACGTTGAAGGCGATACGCTTCGGGAATTTCTTGGTGACGAGATCGCTTGCGGTGTAGACCGCCTTGGTCTGCGAGAACAGTTCGTCCATCGCATCCTTGCCGGCGCCCGACACCGATTGATAGGTCGAAACCACGACGCGCTTGATCACGGCCTTGTCGTGCAGCGGCTTCAGCGCCACCACGAGCTGGGCGGTCGAGCAGTTCGGATTGGCGATGATGTTCTTCTTGGTGAAACCAGCGACAGCATCCGCGTTCACCTCGGGAACGATCAGCGGCACATCGGGGTCCATGCGCCAGGTTGACGAGTTGTCGATCACGACCGCACCGGCCGCGCCAATCTTCGGCGACCACTCCTTGGACACGGCGCCGCCCGCCGACATCAGGCAGATATCGGTGTCGCTGAAATCGTAATTTTCGAGCGCTTTCACTTTCAGGGTTTTATCGCCGAACGAGACTTCGGTGCCTGTGCTGCGGCGGGAGGCCAGCGCCACCACCTCGTCAGCGGGGAATTTCCGTTCGTCCAGAATGTTGAGCATTTCCCGCCCGACATTGCCGGTCGCTCCGACCAGCGCGACTTTGTAACCCATCGTTCACTCTCCGAAGAAAAATGCCTCCCTCCTGCTGCGCGAGATAAGGGAAGAGGGGCCGCTTCTATGCGAGAAACGTCCTTAAGACAACGTTAGACCTCGTTCCCGAGTACCTGATGCGACCGATGTGGGCCTATCGCTCGACGCTGCGGCCCGCCGAAATTCATCCGGCGCTGCGGAGTTTTGCCGACGAATGCACCGCCGTCGCCGCGCGGCTTCTTGCCTATGTGGGTGCCCTCGCCCTTATTGCCATCGTCGGCAAACAGGTCTTGTCCAATCTGCCGATCGGGTCGGCGTCGAGCACCCCCAGACCGGGCTGGAGTCTCGCCTCGCGGTCCTATCCTGCTTTCGCGGTGACACAGGTCGATAGCTCATTAAAAGCAAATACTTATGACATCTTTCGGCATCCCGGGGGCGGCCGCAAGGATGTCCTGCGATGGGCGGCCGACCCCGGGGAAAAGCCCGCCGCCGAACTCGAGCTCTATCGGCCGGGGTCCGAAGCCAGGGAGGCCGGCCCGCCAATCGCTGAGGTCGCCGCCCGGATGGGTCCGGACGAAATGCGAGACATCGAGGCGGCCGGCGTAATCGACAGCAAGTTCGGCTATGTCAGCCTGCTCGGCTTTACCGACAAGACCGGCGACCGACCTCCATGTCTCGGTTTCATGAAAAATGTCGATGACGCGAACTTGAGGATCAGCGGCTGGTCCTGCCAGGCCGGCCCGCCGCAGGTCCGGCGAACAGCTATCGGCTGCATTCTGGATCATTTGATCCTGCTGACCGCCGGAAACGACCCAAAACTGGCGGAATTGTTCGCCCATGCCGAGCTGAGACGGGGAGCGTGCGCGACGAGGGCGACCTCAACCGTATCGGCTGACTGGGTGACCGGCCCGGAAAACCCCGGACTGCGTGGCGCGCTCTGAAGCGTCCCATTTATCAAGCCCGATGCAAGACGCTGGATTCGATGCAACATTTTGTCATCGGCGGCATTATTCTGGACAGGTGTGGCCCGATTGGCCTTGTGGCATCCGCCCGCCGGACGGTAAAAAGGTCGCCACTCGGAATGCCTTATGAGGACACGATGACTTTGAAATTGCCCGCCGCGATGAATTCAGCCGCTATACGACGTGCGTTGCTGCTGGCATCGATAACGGTGGTTGCGTTCAGCGTTGGCGGCGCCCGCGCCGAGTCGCTGAAATACGACAAGCGAGGCCGCGTCACGTATGGCACCGGCGGCCCCAACGTGTCGTATCAGGCCGGACCGCGCACCCGCGTTTATATCAGCAAGCGGTCGTGGCTCGATGCCGGCACCGAGGTGCTGCCCGGCGACCGCAAGTTCACGGACTACGCCTTCCCGCCGGCGGTCGGTTATCCATCGTTCGCTCGCGAAAATCTGAACC
>JAFEFK010000749.1 GCA_018240625.1 Pseudomonadota bacterium | reverse complement strand
CAACGTCGCTCGGCTCGACGGCAAGCCGGTACCATTGGCAGCCCACTTGGCATTTCCGATCGCGGAGACTTTGGTTCTGAAGCCGTTGCGCGACAAGCTCGGCCTGACGCGCGTGAAGGTCGCGCTGAGCGGCGGATCAACCATGGCGCCCGATGTGTTCCGGCTGTTTCACGCCATCGGCGTACCCTTGCGCAATATTTACGGTTCGACCGAGATCGGCATCATGACGATTCACAAGGGCGAACGCTACGACCTCGAAACCGTCGGCCACTGGCTTGAAGCCCACCCCGCAACAGCGGCGCTGGAATGGAAGGTTTCACCGGACGGCGAACTGCTCGTACGCGGTGGATCTTTCTTTCAGGGCTATTTCGGCAAGCCCGACAAGACCACCGAACGAATAGATGGCGGATGGTACCGGACCGGCGACGCTGTTTCCGTCACTACCTCCGGCGAGTTGGTTTTCCTCGAGCGGATCGAGGATCTCGCCAAGCTGAGTTCCGGTCAAAGCTATCCACCGCAATTCATCGAAACGCGGCTGCGCTTCAGTCCGTTCATCAAGGACATCATGACGCTTGGCGACGCGTCGCGGGACTACATCGGAGCGTTGATCAATATCGACATGGGTGTGGTATCGCGGTGGGCGGAGGAACGCAGGCTGGCTTATTCGACATTCGCCGACCTCTCGCAAATGACAGCCGTAGCCGATTTGATCCGCGAAGAGATCGTCCGCATCAACAAATTTCTGCCCGATCATGCACAAGTCCGGCGATTTGCGAATTTTCCCAAGGAACTCGATCCGGACGAGGGCGAATTGACCCGCACGCGCAAGCTACGACGTGAATTTCTGGTGCAACGCTATGCAGAATTGATCGACGGCCTCTACGCCGGCAAAGATCGCGTGGCGCTCTCAATCCCCGTCACCTACCAGGATGGACGCCGCGGAACGATGGCGGCCAACGTGCTGATTCATTCCGTCGACGCGGCCCCTCTGGTCGCCACGGCGGTGCAGGCGCGGCGCAAAATGGCCGGGATGTCATGATGATCGACTTTCTGAATTACCTGATCAACGGTTCGCTGGTAGGGCTCCTTTACGCCCTTATCGCGATGGGCTTCATTGTCATCTACCGCGCGTCGAAGGTGTTCAACTTTGCGCAAGGCGAGCTCGTCGTGTTCGGCGGCTTCATCGTCTGGTGGATGGTGATCCAAACCGGACTGCCACTGTTCGTGGCGCTTCCGCTGGCGATGGCGGTATCGGCGATATTCGGGCTTATCATCGAGCGCATCTTTTTTTCGCGTCTCGTCGGCGAGTCCAGTTTCGCGATGGTGATGGTGACGATCGGCCTGCTGATTCTCATCAGGGGCCTCATCCTTTTGATATTCGGACCGCAGGTCCGGCCGTTTCCGATCATCTTCGCGTTGAAGCCGGTGATCATCGGCGACATCCTGATTCCGCGGTCACTGCTGATCGGCGCCGTGATCACGGTGATTGTCGGACTGGGCCTGTCGTGGTTCTTCAACAACACCCGCGCCGGACTCAAAATGACCGCGGTCGCCGAGGATCATCAGGTCGCGTTGTCGATGGGAATCTCGGTGAAACGCTCCATCGCTTTCGCCTGGGCGCTGGGCGCCGTATTGTCGACCCTCGGCGCGATCATCTACCTCAGCGGCAAGTCGCTGAATTTCCTGGCGTCGGACATCGGGCTTTCGGCGCTGCCGGTGGCCCTGCTCGCCGGATTCGAGTCGATCGCCGGAGTCTTGTTGGCCGGTCTGATCGTCGGCGCCGTGCAGGGACTTGTGACGGCCTATGTCGACCCGGTGGTCGGCGGAGCGGTTGGCTCGGTATTCCCGTTCGTGATCATGCTTGTCATCTTGTTTATCCGCCCGACCGGAATGTTCGGGTGGAGAACGATCGAGAGGGTTTGAGCGATGGATCCGGCCGGCATTTTCGCCACCAGTTTTGCGCGCGATGCGGCGTTGGTGCGGACGCGTCCGCAGCAGATTGCCCTAGCCTTGTTTCTGATTTTCCTGCTGGCGCTGCCGATCCTGTTCGGACCGCGGCTGCTCGCCATCTCGACGCTGATATTGATCTCGTCGGTGATCGTCCTCGGCCTTCAGGTCACCACCGGTTATGCCGGCCAGATCAATCTGGGACAGGCCGCCTTTAT
>JAFEFK010000748.1 GCA_018240625.1 Pseudomonadota bacterium | reverse complement strand
GCGCTGATCGCGGAAGTCCTGATTCAGAACGGCAACCGCACCGTGGCGTTCTATCTGACGCATGCGTGGCACGATCTGGTCGTGGCCTCCCCGTATGCAACCGGCGCCTCAGCGCTGTGGATCGTGATCGCCTACTTTTTCAACCAGTCGATCATCGACGCCGTGACCGGCGGCCGCGATGTCAGCCGCAAGGAGCAGCCCCGGCTCTACAATCTGCTCGAAAACCTCTGCATCTCGCGCGGCATTCCGATGCCGAAGCTGAAAATCATAGATACCGACGCGCTCAACGCGTTCGCCAGCGGACTGAACCGGCGGCAATATTCCGTCACCGTCACGACCGGCCTGATGAAAGAGCTGAACGATCGGGAGATGGAAGCGGTGCTCGGCCACGAGCTGACGCATATCCGCAACGGCGACGTGCAGTTGATGGTGATCGCCGTCATCATCGCCGGCGTCGTCGGATTCGTCGCCGAACTGTTCTTCCGCGGTCTCTTCAACACCAGCACAAATTTCGGCGGCGGAAGCTGGCGACCGTCCCGCTCATCCTCGTCCTCGAGCAGCGACAGCAAGGGCGGCGGCGCCATTGTCGTCCTGATTCTCGCCGCGGCCCTGATCGCGCTGGCCTGGTTCCTGTCGCTGGTCGTGCGGCTGGCGTTGTCGCGCTCGCGCGAACTGATGGCCGATGCCGGCTCGGTGGAATTGACCAAGGACCCCGACGCGATGATCTCGGCGTTGCGCAAAATCGAAAATCGCGGCGAACTTCCGGGCGCCACCTCGGCCGTGATGGAAATGTGCGTCGACAATCCCCGCGAAGGATTTGCCGATCTGTTCGCCACCCATCCGTCGGTCGATGCGCGGGTGCGTGCGCTTGTGACATACGCGGGAGGGCATGACCCCGGACCGATGCGGCCGAAATTGCAGTATGAGCGGGACGAAGCCGGCGCCGCGAAATCGAACCGCCCGACATTGCCGGGAGCCACGGAAGCCCCTCATGGCCCGTGGAGCGATCCTGCGCCACCGTCTGCCACGCCACCTCCCGGCCCCTGGAGCAAGCCCGCGGGACCGTGGAGCGGTCAATAGCGGCCGCCAATCCCCGAAAGCCGCGATCGACGGGATGAATTCGGGAAATTGCGCTGCGCGAGCAATCACTTCGGCGCGTTAACGAATTTCACCGGATTACCCGTAATCCCGGTCTGGGGAATTGAATTCTCCCCTGTTTCTGCCATGTTCGCGCCCAAAGCAGACATGAAGTCCAACCGCTCGGGTGCGGCTGACGCGTTTTCGATTTCAATGTCGCGGTAAGGGGTCTCATGGCGAAGCCAGCAGTGATTGTGGTCGGCGCGGATAAGGGCGGCGTCGGCAAAACGACGGTGTCACGCACCGTGCTCGACTATTTCAGCGCCAACAACGTCCCGACCCGGGCATTCGACACCGAATCGCCGCGCGGCACGCTGAAGCGGTTTCATCCTGACATCACCGAGATCGTCGATATGACGACCACGGCGGATCAGATGAAGATCTTCGACACGCTGAACAACGACGTGCCCTCGGTAACCGTTATCGACGTCCGCGCCGGACTGCTCTCCCCGGCTCTCGCCTCGCTGCGCGATATCGGGTTTCTCGACGCGGCAAAATCAGGCCAGATCACCTTCGCGGTGTTCCATATTCTGGGCCCCTCGATCGCCTCGCTGGACGAGATCGCGGAGACCGCGAATTTCATGCAGGGCGCGAAATATTTCCTGGTGAAGAACTTCATCAACAACACCAGCTTCTTCGAGTGGGATCAGGCGACCTACAATTCGTATTTCCACAAGATCAAGGATGCGACAGAGATCACCATCCCAAAACTCAATGAGATGGCGTACGAGCAGGTCGAAGTGTCTTCGGTGCCGTTCCTCAAATTCGTCGCCAACAAGGGGCCGAAGGACGAGGCCGCGAACTATTCGTTCGTGCTGCGCGGCTATGTCCGCCACTGGCTCGCCAATGTCTGGAGCGAATTCGACCGCATCAAGCTGACCGACCTCGTCGGCTCCAAGGAGAAGGGCAGCTCCCGGACCAGCGGAAGCGAGAAATAGCTGAACTAGCGATGCCGTTGGGCTACACCATTCTCGATTTGCGACGAACGCTCGCCGCTTGGCGATGCGCGCTCCCTCTCCCATAGGGAGAGGGGTGGGGTGAGGGGTTACGGACTCGATATTGAAAACCCCCTCACCCGGAGCCTTCCGGCTCCGACCTCTCCCCAGTGGGGAGAGGTGATGCATCTTGCGGCGACTCATCTCAAACAGATTCGCTCTCAACTGGAGCGATAACCATCTAATATCGCCCACATGCCCCGGACTCCCGTTTACATTATCTGCTCGCCCCGCCCGCAGGTCGGCAAAACCCTGGTCGCACGGTTGCTGGGTGAATTCCTGCTGTTGCAGCGTGGCGATGTGGTTGCCTTCGACGTCAACCTGAAGGAGCCATCGCTCCTCGACTACCTGCCGCGCCACACTGAGACGGCCGACGTCGACGACACCTTCGGCAAGATGGCCTTGATGGACCGGCTGATCGTCGACGACGGCGTCGCCAAGATCGTCGACCTCGGCTATCACGCCTTCGACGAATTCTTCAAAATGATCGACGAGATCGGATTCCTGAAGGAAGCCGCGCGGCGCAATGTTTCCCCGATTATTCTCTTCATGCCCGACAATGACCGCGCGTCGGCCCGCAGCTACCATACGCTCCGCGACATCCTGCCGCCCCGCGCGATCGTCACGGTCGACAACGAATTCGTCCTGCGCGGGGAAATGCCGGAAGCTTTCGTGCACGGCCAGGTGCTGCGCATCGGCGCGCTGCCCGTCTTCCTGAAGACCTACATCGACCGCCTGACGTTCTCCTTCACCGGGTATCTGCGTCACGAAAAGGATTCATCCACCGAGCTGCACCAGTGGATCAGGCAAAATTATTTCAATTTTCGCGAGCTGGAAATGCAACTGACGCAGCAAAGGAAGTAGATCGTTGAGGCGTGATCAGACAGTGCTTTCCTTCACCTCTCCCCACTGGGGAGAGGTCGGCTGCGAAGCAGCCGGGTGAGGGGGT
>JAFEFK010000747.1 GCA_018240625.1 Pseudomonadota bacterium | reverse complement strand
CCTCAAGAAGCGCGTCGAACTGGCGCGTGCGCTCGCTGCGGAGCCTAGTTTCCTGATACTCGACGAGCCGATGGCCGGCATGAATCAGGAAGAAAAAGAATACATGGCGCGATTCATCCTCGATGCGCGCGACGAGCGCGGCGTGACCGTGCTGCTGATAGAACATCACATGGATGTCATCACCGGCATCTGCGATCGGATGCTGGCGCTGAACTACGGCGCGATGATCGGGACCGGCATTCCCGCCGATGTGGTCGCCGATCCGCGGGTGGTCGAGGCCTATATCGGGGCCGCGCATGCCGCGCACTGACGACACTGCGGCGTGGAACTTTGAAACCGATTCGACGCTAATTCGCGTGCTGGCTCGCAATGCCGAAGCCTTCCCGGACCGCGTAGCGATGCGCGAGAAAAGCAAGGGTATCTGGCAGGAGACAACCTGGCCGCAGTTGCTCGATAGTGTACTTGGCTGCGCCGCAGGTCTCGAGGCGCTGGGTTTCCAGGCAGGCGAAGTCATGCTGGTACTGGGCGACAACCGGCCGCGGCTCTATGCGGGCATGCTCGCCGCCGGCGCACTTCGCGGCTATGCGATGCCAGCCTATCCGGATGCGACGCTCGACGAGATCAGGCACTTTGTCCACGAGGCTGGTGCGCGATTCATGCTGGCCGAAGACCAGGAGCAGGTCGACAAGATGCTGGAACTGCGCGACCAGGGCGCGGCCATCGAGCACATCATCTATGACGATCCCCGCGGTCTGGCAGCTTATCGCCAAGCCGGCCTGGTGTCGTGGGACGCGCTGCAAGCCAAGGGAGCCGAACGGCTCGCCGCCAACCGCGACGCGCGACAGGAACTGATCGATCGCGCGCGACCCGACGACCCGGCAGTATTCGTGCATTCTTCCGGCAGCACCGGCAAGCCGAAGGGCGTGGTGCTTTCGCATCGTAATTTTCTGGCCGGTGTTCGCAACGCCTATCAGGGCAAGGCTTTCGATTTTGGCGAAAGCATCCTGGCTTATCTGCCGATGGCCTGGGTAGGTGATTTTGCGGTGACGATGGGCGCCGGCATCGCGCTGCACTTTACGATCAACGTCCCGGAACGTCAGGAAACCGTGCTGCAAAACCTTCGCGAGATCGCGCCGACCTTCTATCTCGCCGCACCGCGCAGTTGGGACAATCTGCTGACCGCCATCCAGGTGCGCGTCGAGGATTCATCTTGGCTGAAAAGGCGGATCTATGAGTTCTTCATGGCCTCCGCGATCGCTGCCGAGAAGCGCAAACTCGATGGCCGTCAGCCGACATTCAAACAGCGCCTGCTCGGGCCGCTCGGCGAGTGGCTGGTTTCCGGTCCGATCAAGGATCAGTTCGGCCTGACGCGCTTGCGCGGCGCCTTCACCGGCGGCGAGGCGATGGGGGAAGACACGTTCGTGTTTTATCGCGCGCTCGGGATCAAGCTGCGCCAGCTTTACGGCCAGACCGAAAGCTGCGCCTACAACGCGATACAAAGCCTCGATGAAGTGCGGCTACATACCGTCGGCCGCCCCCTCCCCGGTGTTGAACTCAAGATCAGCGATGCAGGCGAGATCGTGATTCGCTCCGGCAGCGTGTTCAGCGGATATTTCAAGCAGGAAGAAGCTACCCGCGAGAGCCTCGAAGACGGTTGGCTTCATACCGGAGACGCTGGCTACGTCGAACCGGACGGTCATCTTGTGGTGCTGGGCCGATTGTCGGACGTCGTCCACACCGCGAAAGGTGAGCGCTTCATTCCCAACTACATCGAAAACCGCCTCAAGTTCAGCCCTTACATCAAGGACGCCGCGGTGCTCGGCCGCGACCGGGAGACCTTGGCAGCCATCATCTGCATCGACAAGGAAGCCGTCGGCCTCTGGGCGGAACTGCGTGGCATCTCCTACATCTCCTATGCCGATCTATCGCAGAAACCACAGGTCATTGATCTGATCGTAGCGGCAGTCAGACATGTCAACAGCACGTTGCCCGAAGGCCTGCATCTGCGGCGATTCGTTTGTCTGCACAAGGAATTCGACGCCGACGATGGCGAGATCACCCGAACGCGCAAGATCCGGCGCACTGTCGTGGAGGAGCGCTACAAACCGATCATCGATGCGATCTACGATCGAAAGCCGACCGTGCTGATGAAGGCGCAGATCAGCTACGAGTCAGGCGAAGTCGGCGTCATCGAACGCACGCTTTCAGTGCAGGAGGCGTAACCATGGACTGGGCGCTTCTGGCCGAATCGGCCGTCAACGGCGGTCTTGTCGGTCTGATGTATTCGCTGGTCGCGATGGGCATCGTGCTGATCTACAAATCGTCTTCGGTTCCCAATCTGGCGCAGGGCGCGATGACCATGCTGGGCGCCTACGTGGTGCTGGCCTTCGCCAACAATGCCAAAGCGCCGATCTGGCTTGCGATCATACTGGCGATCGTAACGATGTTCGGCGTCGGCATGGCGATCGAGCGTGTCGCGCTACGCCGGCTGGCAGGCCGGCCGATCATCATGATCCTGATGATGACGTTGGGGCTGGAGATCCTGTTGCGTGCGGGGTCGATGACGATCTGGGGCGGCACCGGACGGCCAATGCCGATCGGTATCAGCGACGACCCGCTGTTTCTCGGCCCGCTGCTGATCAATCGCACCTACGCGGTCGGCGCCGCCGTCGCCGTGGCGATGTTCGCTCTGTTCGTGCTGTTCTTCCGGACGCGCATGGGCGTGGTGTTACGCGCCATTTCCGACGACTACACCGCGGCATGGTCGGTCGGCATATCGGTCGAACGTGGCGTGGCACTTTCCTGGGCGATGTCCGCGGTGGTAGCGACGATCGCGGGGGTTCTCTGGGCGTCGGTCCAGGGCGTCGACCAGTCGCTTGCACAATTGCTGCTCAAGGGCGTGACGGTCGCCGTGCTCGGAGGACTGGACAGTATTGGCGGGGCCTTGCTCGCCGGCATCCTGCTTGGCATCGTTGAAGGGGTAGCTGCCAGTTTTCTCGATCCGTTACTCGGCGGCGCCAGCCGCGACCTCGTCGACGCGGCGATGTTGATTCTGACGATCATGGTCCGGCCACACGGCCTTTTCGGCCGTCACGACATCGAGAGGATCTGACACGATGTTGTTCCGGCAGGCCGGTATCTTTCACACGAACTATGCCGCCGACCGGGCGTTGTTTCCGATATCCGCAGACCGATGGATGATTGGCATCCTGTTGCTGTGCGCCCTCGCCGCACCGCTGCTGGTCAACTCTCTTTATGTCAGCAGCTATCTGCTGCCCTGGCTGGTATGGACCGCCGGCGCGCTTGGACTCAATCTGATCCTTGGATGGGCGGGACAATTCCATCTCGGCTACGCCGCCGTGATGGGAATCGGTGCCTACGCGACCGTTCATGCCACGCGGGCCGGCATTCCCTGGGAAATCGCCATCGTGCTCGGCGGCGCGACAGCCTCGATCATCGGAATTGGCTTCGCGTTCGCCGCGCTGCGCGTCAAGGGCCTCTATCTGGCGCTGAGCACCCTCGCCTTGCAGTTCGTGATGGACTGGGTGATCTCGCATGTCCCCGCGATCAGCGGCGGTACGCAAGCGACACTACAGGCACCGGACATCCGGTTATTGGGCTGGCCCGTCACTTCGGACGCCGGATTGTATTACGTCGCGCTGATCTGGTGCGTGATGGTCACGTCGTTCATGCTCAACCTGCGGCGCACGGCGCTCGGCCGCGCCCTGATCGCCGTCCGTGAAAAGGATTTCGCCGCGGCCGTGATCGGCGTCAACAGCTTCTATTTCAAGCTGGTAGCGTTCTCGACGTCGTCGTTCATCGGCGGCGTGACCGGCGCGATACTAATCGGCACCTTCTACCACGCGGTCACGCCTGAACAGTTTTCCGTCGACGTTTCGATTCAGGCGCTGGCGATGGTGATCGTCGGCGGATTGGGGAGCATCATCGGCAGCTATTTCGGCGCGGCGTTCATCCTGCTAATGCCCGGCGCCATGAACACCTTCATCTCATGGGCGGCGACCCAGTTCGGATTTTCGTTCAGCATCGAGACGCTGGCGCATCTTCCTCAGGCGCTCTACGGCGCGCTGATTATCGCTTTCCTTCTGATCGAGCCGCTGGGGCTCGGAAAGATCTACAGCAACATTCGCGACTATCTTCTGGTCTGGCCCTTCGGTTACGTCAAAAAATAGCGCCCGCATGGAAACCATGAACGCCAATACTCCCGCGAAAGTGCTGTCGCTCAACAACGTCGAAGTCGTGTACGACCACGTTTCGCTAGCGATCAAGGGCGTGTCAATCGATGTCCCCGAAGGCGGCATGGTCGCGCTGCTCGGCGCCAACGGTGCCGGCAAAAGCACCACGCTGAAGTCGATTAGTGGGCTACTGATTGCCGAACGCGGAGAGGTGCGACGTGGCGAATTGCAATTCCTCGGCCGCAGCATCGGCGCTCTGTCGCCACAGGAGCGGGTCAGACTCGGCATTGCCCACGTGCTCGAGGGACGCCGGGTGTTCGAACATCTCACTCCCGACGAAAACCTGATCGCGGCTTCCGCCGTACGCGGCCGTCACGACACGAGCCGCAATAAAGAGCGGGTCTACAGCTATTTTCCCAGGCTTCATGAACGTCGAACCGTCGCGTCCGGCTATCTTTCCGGTGGCGAACAGCAGATGCTCGCCATCGGCCGCGCCTTGATGACGCAACCGAAACTCCTGATGCTCGACGAGCCCAGTCTGGGATTGGCTCCTTTTCTGGTGGCGGAGATCTTCCAGATCATCAGCCGCATCAACAAGGAGGAAGGACTTTCCGTTCTGCTCGTTGAACAGAACGCGGTCGCGGCCCTCGAGATCGTTTCCCATGGCTATCTGATTGAAAGCGGCCGCATCGTGATGCACGATACTGCCGAAACCTTGAAGAAGAACCCCGATATCCGGGAATTTTATCTCGGAGGCGCCAAAGCCAAAAGTTTTCACGACATCAAGCACTACAGCCGGAGGAAACGCTGGCTGACTTAATTGCCAAGCTGACTTAATTGCCAGGTGCAGACCAACACATAACGACAGGGAGGATCTATCGACATGAAGAAACTATCCATCATCGCCGGCCTCGCATGGACCGCGTTCGCCATCATGCCGGCAAGCGCCGCCGATCCGATGCGTTTCGGACTCTGTTACGACCTGACCAAGGCCTACACGTTCGTGACGCCACAGGTGGCCCAGGCCGCCAAGGACTATGCCGAACTGCTCAACATGAAGGGCGGCATCGAAGGCCATCCGGTCGAAATGGTCGTGCAGGATCACGGCAATGAACCGCAACGTGGCATCGAATGTTATGAGAAGCTGAAGCGCGAAGGCGTCATGGTGTTCGACATGCTGTCGACGCCGGTCTCGCGTGCCGTTCTTCCGCGCGTCATGAAAGACGGCAATGTCCTGATCCAGTCGCTGGCGGGCCGCGGCGATGCCGTCGATGGTGACGTCTTCAAGTGGGTATTCCCGATCGGACCGACCTATTGGGGCCAGGCCGCGAACGACATCGAATATATCAAGCAAAAATCCGGCGGTAATTTGAAAGGCGTCAAGGTCGCCTTCCTCTATGTCGATTACCCGTTCGGGCAAGAGCCGATCGGCATTCTGAAGACATTGGCGGCCAAGGAAGGTTTCGATCTGCAATTGTTTCCGTACCCGCTTCCGGGCAACGACCAGGCCTCGGCATGGACCCAAATGCGCCGCTTCGCACCGGACTGGATCGTAAGCTGGAGCCTGTCGAATATGCACGTGATCGCGTCGCGTGAAATGAAGCGCAACGGCATTCCGATCGACAAATACATCGCCGTCAACTGGATGAACGAGGTCGATATCAAAAATATCGGCGCGGAAGCTGCCAAGGGCATCAAGCGCGGCACCAATGTCGCCGGCGGCTCGAACCATCCGGTGATCCAGGAAATCATCAAGGAGCTCTATGACAAGGGCAAAGGCAATGGTGATCGCAAGAACCTCGATGACGTCTACTACAACACGGGTCTTGCGATCTGGTCGATCGCCGTCGAAGGCGCGCGCCTTGCGATCAAGAAGGACGGCTGGCCGTTGACGCCGGAGAAGATCAAGAATGGTCTCGAAAGTATCAAAGACTACAACGCCAACGACATGATCGCGCCGGTCACCGTCACCGCGCAGGATCATGGCGGCGGTGGCAAGACCCGCATCGAGATGTGGGACGGAGCCAAGTGGGTGCCGCAAACCGACTGGATCGCCGCCTACAAGGATGACGTGTGGAATGTGGTGAAGGCCCAGTCTGCCGAGTACGCCAAGTCAGAGGCGCAGAAGTAGAACCGAATCGGACGTGACGGCGGGATCATCTCGCCGTCACGTCTTCGTCCTGCGTTCGAAATTCATGACGCGGAAAGCGGCTCGATCAGCACCAGTCGCTTGCCGGACGAACTCTATCGGGCCGACCTGATCGATCCGGCCATTGCACCGGAGCCGGTTCAATTGCTGT
>JAFEFK010000746.1 GCA_018240625.1 Pseudomonadota bacterium | reverse complement strand
GATCTCGTCAAGGCGGTCGCAGAACGTGCCGAGTGGACGCCGCGTCCAGTCCGGAAAGAGCCGGATGAAGACAACGACGTTGTGCAAGGTCGCGGTTTTGCCTACGCGCTTTATGTTCACGGCCCGTTTCCCGGCAAGCCAGCTGCGTGGTCGGCGTGGGTCACCGACGTCGCCGTCAACAGATCCACCGGGGAGGTCAGCGTCACGCGTGTCGTCGCCGGACAAGACGCCGGACTGATGATCAATCCTGACGGCGTGCGCCATCAGATCCACGGCAATATCATTCAGTCGGCCAGCCGGGCGCTGACGGAGCAAGTCGCGTTCGAACCGTCCTCGGTCGGCAGCCGCGAATGGGGGGCGTACCCCATCATCAAGTTTCCGGACATTCCGAAGATCGACGTGCTGATGCTGCCCCGGCAGGATCAGCCGCCAATGGGCGTCGGCGAATCCGCCTCGGTGCCAAGCGCGGCGGCCATTGCCAACGCCATCTTCGACGCCACCGGCGTGCGATTTCGCGAGCCCCCCTTCACGCCGGAGAAGATCAGGGCAGGCCTTGGTCGCGGAGCTCCGGCACGGCCCGTTGCGCTGTTTCCGGCCACGCCGCCGCTACAAGCCGAGCAACGAAGCCCCTTCGCGAGGTCGCGCGGCCTCATCGCGGGTGCCGCCGCACTCTGTGCTGCCGTTCTCGGCGTGGCAGCGGCCGTGTTGCCTTGGCGATCGATCGCGCCGATCACGCGGCCCGATGTGGCGACCTATTCGGCGGCGACGATCGCACGTGGCGCGCAACTCGCGGCGCTCGGCGATTGCGCGGTCTGCCACACGGCCGTGAATGGCGTCGCCAATGCGGGCGGACGGGCGATGGAAACGCCGTTTGGCACGATCTATACGACGAATATCACTCCCGACGCCGAGACCGGCATCGGCGCGTGGTCCTATCCCGCGTTCGAGCGCGCGATGCGCGAAGGTATTCACCGCGACGGACGGCATCTCTACCCGGCATTCCCCTACAATCACTTCGCTAAGACGACCGATGCCGATCTTCAGGCGCTTTATGCGCACCTGATGGCGCAGCAGCCGGTTCGCGCCGTCAACCGCGAGGCAACTCTGACCTTTCCGTTCAATCTGCGTCCGCTGATGGCCGGTTGGAATGCGTTGTTTCACAAACCGGCTGTTTTCCAACCGGAACCATCCAGATCGGAGATTTGGAATCGCGGCGCCTATCTGGTGGAAGGCCTCGGTCATTGCGGCGCGTGTCATACCCCACGCAACGCGCTCGGCGCGGAGAGAGATGCCAAGGCTTATCTCGCCGGCGGATTCGCGGAGGGCTGGGAAGCACCGCCACTGACGTCGCTGTCGCATGCGCCCATTCCATGGAACGAGGACGAGTTGTTCGCTTACTTGCGCACCGGCATATCGCGCTTCCATGGCGTCGCGGCAGGTCCGATGGCGCCGGTGGTGAAAGAACTCGACGCCTTGCCCGATGGTGATATCCGCGCGATCGCGGTCTATCTGGCGTCGTTCGGAACGAGCACGAGCGATGCGAATGCGCAGCAGGCTGTCGCCACACGCCTCGAGATATCCACGGCGACGCGCGATTTTTCCGCCTCGGCCGAGGGCGCGCGTCTCTTCGACGGTGCTTGCGCGGTGTGCCACCAGATCGGCGGACCCGTGCTGTTCGGAAGCAAGCCGTCACTCGCCTTGAACAGCAACGTGCACAGCGCAACGCCCGACAACCTGATCCAGGTCATTCTTCACGGCATCGAAGCTCCGGTCTCGAGCGACCTCGGCTATATGCCCGGTTTCAAGGGCAGCCTGAACAACCGGCAGGTCGCGGAGCTCGTCGCTTACATCCGGCAGCAGTTCGCACCGGACAAGCCGGCCTGGACCGAACTAGAGGCGTCGGTTCGCCGAGTCATGCAGGTTCGCGCCAACTGACCCCCGGGGTCCGTGGAACCTGGCTATTTGCAAACGGCGTCCCGCACGATACTTTGGCGGCATGACCGTTACAGATATCGCGACGCGAACCTATAACCATGGCTGGCGCCTCGATCCCATCGTGCGCAGCCTGCTCGATACGGATTTCTACAAGCTTTTGATGCTGCAGATGATCCGGGAATTCTATCCGGATGACCACGTCACATTTTCCGTCATCAATCGCAGCCGTCATGTTCGCCTTGCCGAAGTCATCGACGAAGGCGAGCTGCGCGCGCAGCTCGATCATGCCCGCAGTATTCGCTTCAGCAAGAAGGAGCTGATCTGGCTCGCCGGCAACACCTTCTACGGCAAGACCCAGATGTTTTCGCCGGACTTCATCAACTGGCTCGCGACGTTCCGGCTTCCCGAATACGAACTGCGCAAGGTTGATGGCCAATACGAACTGCATTTCCACGGTCCGTGGTCGCACACCACCATGTGGGAGATCCCGGCACTTGCTATTCTCAACGAGTTGCGGTCGCGTCAGGTGACCAAGGGCCGGGGCCGTTTCGCCCTCGATGTGCTCTACGCGCGCGCCAAGGCCAAGCTGTGGGCCAAGGTCGAACGGCTGCGCAAGCTCGATGGCCTGCGGCTGTCGGATTTCGGAACGCGGCGGCGGCACGGCTTTCTATGGCAGCGCTGGTGCGTGGAAGCCGTCAAGGAAGGATTGGGTCCGGCGTTCACCGGCACATCCAATGTCCTGCTCGCAATGGACAACGATCTTGAGGCGATCGGAACCAACGCGCACGAGTTGCCGATGGTTGCGGCGGCGCTTGCTACTGATGACACCGCGTTACGCTGGGCGCCCTATCGCATTCTCGATCAGTGGCGGCATACCTACGCCGGCAATCTGCTCATCGCCCTGCCCGACGCTTTCGGCACAAAGGCCTTCCTGCGTGATGCCCCGGAATGGGTTGCGGACTGGACCGGATTCCGCCCGG
>JAFEFK010000745.1 GCA_018240625.1 Pseudomonadota bacterium | reverse complement strand
TCGACGCCGTTTCAAGATGCCGCCGCCGTCCGACAGGTCGCCCACCGCTCAGATTCTCGGCACCTTCGATTCGCTGGAGCGGCGCTTTGGCAGCGCCGGCTTCCGAGGTTGCCCTTTTGTAAACGCGGTCGCCGAACTGGGCGCCGAGGACCGCGCCGTCCGCAAGATCGCGGTCGCTTTCAAGGAAAGCCGCCGCATCTGGTTCCGCGATCTGCTGACGCAACTCGATGTTGCCGAGGCCGACGGACTCGCAACCCAACTGGCGCTTCTGGTCGATGGCTCGATCGCGCAAAATCTGGTCCGCGACGATCCGTCGATGGCGCGCGCGGCAAAGGCCGCGGCGCGCGTGCTGCTGGCCAGTGCGGGAATTACCGAAGATCAACTTCTCGAGTCGAGCAAATCGGCACGCGGTCGGCGGACACGCCCCACGGCTGCCGTACGGACAGCGGTACGAAAATCTCGTTGATGGAAATTAAGCGGCGGTCGCCACGACGCGATTGCGGCCGTCGTGCTTGGCACGATAGAGCGCCGTATCGGCACGCTTGAGAAGGTCGGCGACCGGTTCGCCCTTCCGCTCGAGGATCGACAATCCGATCGAGATGGTCACGTCGATCCGTTTGGCGCCCTTGTGGATTGCGAACGGCTCGCCCGCGATCGACCGGCGCAACCGCTCGGCCACCACGCCGGCGACATGCAGATCGGTCTCCGGCATCACGATCACGAACTCCTCGCCGCCATAGCGGCAGGCGAGATCGATGCCGCGGATCGATTTTCGGATTCGCACCGCAAATTCGCGCAGCACGTCGTCGCCGGCATCATGACCGTAACCGTCATTGATCGACTTGAAGAAGTCAATATCGAGCATCATCAAAGCCAACGGCTTGCCGCGCAGCGACGCCTGCTCGGCGAGCGTGCCCAGATGGCTTTCCATGTAGCGGCGGTTATGTAACCCGGTCAGCCCATCGGTGATCGCCATTTCGATCGAGTTCTGAACGTTGTCGCGCAGATGATCGGTATAACGGCGGCGGCGGATTTGCGTGCGGGCGCGCGCCAGCAATTCATTCTTGTCGACCGGGCGTAACAAATAATCGTTGACGCCAATCTCGAGCCCGCGCAGCAGCCGCGCGTTGCTGTCGGCATCGGCGATGGCAAGGATCGGGACGTGCCGTGTGCGCTCCAGCGAACGCGCCTGGCTGCATAGCCGCAGACCGTCGAAATTCTCCAGCCCGAGCGACACGATCAGCAGATCGTAATTGCCTTCGGCTGCGTGAAACAACGCATCGGACGGATTGGTTTCGACATCGACATGATGTTCGGTGCTCAGTACGGGCGCCAGCCGCTCATACGATGAGGCGCGATCATCGACCAGCAGAATGCGCCCGCCCTTCCCCACGTCGGCAACGGCGTCACGCTCCGGCGCCTGCACACCGATTTCGAGCGAGGTGATGGCGCGCATTCGCAATTCATCGGTCATCATCTTCAGGCGTGTCAGGGAACGGACACGTGCGATCAGGACCACGTCCGATACCGGCTTGGTCAGGAAATCATCGGCTCCTGCCTCGAGCCCGCGCACCCGGTCGGACGGGCTGTCCAGCGCGGTCACCATCACGATGGGAATGAAATGGGTGGCCGGATTGGCCTTCAGTCGGCGGCAGACTTCGAAACCATCCATGTCCGGCATCATGACGTCGAGCAGGATGATATCGCACTCGGCCCGCGCGCATATGTCCAGCGCTTGCGCGCCGTTTGAGGCTGTCATGACGTCGAAATATTCCGCAGACAGCCGCGCTTCCAGCAGCTTGACGTTGGCGGGAACATCATCGACGACCAGAACACGCGCGGACATCTCGTCTCCTAACCCACAAACCGTCGAACGGTTTCGATGAACTTGCCGACGGAAATCGGCTTGGACAGATAGGCTTCGCATCCGCCTTCGCGAATACGCTCTTCGTCGCCCTTCATCGCAAATGCCGTTACCGCAACCACCGGAATCGAACGCAGTTCCGGATCGTCCTTGATCCAGCGCGTCACTTCGAGGCCGGACACCTGCGGTAATTGAATATCCATGAGAATGAGATCGGGGCGAAGCTTGCGCACGAGTTCGAGCGCTTCGAAGCCATTGCTGGTCCCAGAGGTCTGGTAGCCATGGGCCTCCAACAGATCGCGGAAGAGCTTCATGTTGAGCTCATTGTCTTCCACGATCAGGACGGTCTTGGCCACCCCGGTTCTCCCTATGCCTGCGAATTGCCCGCAGCCGGCAAATCAATGTGCGAACACACCGCGCAATTTTTCGGCGATGTCGAATAAGATTAGCGCCAGAATTCGCTCAAAAGCCGTTAATGTGATGCCCCGTTTTCCTACGATCGCGGCTCGTTGGTTGCTTGAAGTGATTTCCGAGACTCAGGCACCATGCCGGGAGAGTAGAAGCGAGAAGTTACGGAAAGGCAAATTCGGCCGATGAAAAAACGAGTTCAGAATCCACGAGAAGTAGCTGAAATCGTTGCGATTCAGGCACTTTCTTTTGTCGCCGGCGATCCCGAACGTCTCGGGCTGTTCCTGGCCGAAACGGGCATCGGTCCGGAAACCCTGCGCGCCTCGGCCGCAGACCAACATTTTCTGCGCAGCATACTCGATTTCGTAATGCGCGATGACGGCATGGTGCGGGCTTTTTCGGAGTCCTCGGAGCATCATCCCACCACCATCGCCGCGGCACACGAAGCGCTCGGCGATCCCCGCTGGGAGCGCGAGGTGCCGTGACTGACCGTTCGTCAGAAGCCGCCGCTCCGCTCTGCTTCTGCCGGGACTGTCTGAGCGATCAGGCGGTCGCTGCGCGCCGATGTAGCGAATGCGGCTCCCCGCGCCTCGTTCGCCACCGGACCCTCGCAGCGCTGACGCTGGCGCACATCGATTGCGACGCGTTCTACGCGACCGTCGAGAAACGTGACAACCCGGCGCTTGCCGACAGCCCCGTCATCATCGGCGGCGGCAAGCGCGGCGTCGTGTCGGCCGCCTGCTATATCGCGAGAACCTATGGCGTTCGCTCCGCGATGCCGATGTTCAAGGCGCTGGCGCTGTGCCCCTCCGCCGTTGTGATCCCGCCGGATATGGCAAAGTATGTCCGGGTCGGCCGTGAAGTGCGTCACGCCATGCAGACCCTGACGCCGTTGGTCGAACCGCTGTCGATCGACGAGGCCTTCCTCGACCTTGGAGGCACCCAGCGCGTCCATGGGATGATACCCGCAAAGGTGCTGGCGCGGTTCGCGCGCGACATCGAGCGCGATATCGGCATCACGGTTTCGGTCGGACTGTCCTGCAACAAGTTTCTCGCCAAGATCGCCTCGGACCTCGACAAGCCGCGCGGCTTCGCTGCGCTGGATCAGGACGAGGCCTGTCTTATGCTCGCCGACAAGCCGGTCGGCTTCATCTTTGGCGTCGGGCCCGCCACCCAGGAGCGGCTGTCGCAGCGCGGGTTCCGAACCATCGGCGATCTGCAGCGCACCGACGAAATCGAGATGATGAAGCAGTTTCCGACCGAGGGCCGCAGGCTGTGGCGGCTGGCGCGCGGCATCGACGACCGGCGGGTGATCGCAGATCGCGGCGCCAAAACGATTTCCAGCGAAACCACGTTCGAGAACGATATCCGCGATTTTGCAACCCTCGAACGAATCCTGTGGCGTCTGTCGGAGAAGGTGTCGTTGCGGCTGAAGACCGGCGAGCTGGTGGGGTCGACCATCACGCTAAAACTGAAGACGGCAGATTTCCGGCAGCGGACGCGCTCGCAATCGGTTCACATTCCGACGCAGCTTGCGTCGAAAATTTTCACGACCGTTCGCGAGATGCTGGCGAAGGAAATCGACGGCACCGCGTTCCGCCTGATGGGCGCCGGCGTCAGTGCGTTGCGGCCAGGATCGCAGGCTGACGACACCGACATGCTGGATCGCCGCGCGGCGCATGCGGAGCGCGCGATGGACGATTTGCGCAAGAAGTTCGGGAGCGCGGCCGTAATCAAGGGTATCGCCTATAACGGCCCCGAGAAGCCGCGTCAGTAAAACCAGACAAGCCATTCGCGGACTTATCCTTTCAGGCTTCACTTGCAGGGCGTCGTATCCTTCACGTCGTTGACGTCGAATTTACCCAGCGTTCCCGAAATCACGAAATCATTGTAGTCGAGCACGAGGGCTCGCGACACGCCGTCCTCAAACAACTCGAACGACATTGCGTAAACAGGTGTTTGCTCACCACTATTGGCTTTGGCGTCATGATCGTAGTAGCTGACCGTGACCGGCCATCGTGTCAGCTTCTTCATCTGATCGTTGGTGGTGGACGGGTCAGACGTTGATCCCGGCGGATCGCCGGCAATGGGTTTACCGATGACCGAAAGCGTGTTGTAGACCTTCTCGCCATTGTCGGAGCCATCGTAAACGGTCAATTCGAGGAGCGATTTGCCCTGCTTCGCGGCCGCGATGATTCGTTGAATTTGCTCGGTCGGAAACACCGTGCTGCCATCCAGGGTGAAGGTCTTGGCGACCGGCTGCTTCAATTTCACGGTGATCTTGCCATCCGACCGTTCGGCGACGCCATCGACCTGGCTCTGATCGCTGTCGTTCGTACGGGTCAAGATCTTGAAACGGTAGGTCTTGCCCTCCGCATCTTCCCAACTCGTGGATTGCAGATCGCTCAGCGTGGTCTTGCCTTCTCCGCCCTCCATTTCCGAGACTTGCCTGAAGTCCGACGTGTAACCCTCGCAGGCATTTCCGGAAAACTTGTAAAGAATTCGTCCGCGGGCGCTTTCCATCGACGTATTGCCGCGCGATTTCACGAGGTTCAAATCGTACAAAGCCTGATGCGCCAGAAACGGAACACCCGCGGCTGCATGGGCGGCATTTCCGACCATCATTGGAGATGCAGCAACCATCGCCGCAGTCAGGACGGCGGACCGAAATCGTGAGATTGAACAATAAAAAAAGCCGGGCATGTCATCTCTCGATTGCTGATTGAGTCGGGACATATTCACCGCCCTATTGCGCCGCAACTAGGGCTAACCGGCCGGAAACGCAAATTTGATGGTCTATCCGGCCGTTTCCGGATCGTGAGACAACGGTCATTTTGGAATGTCCGGCCCGACCCGCCGTCGCTTGCATGTGATACGGCAATGGGCGAAACAGAGCCGTCTGAAGCGTAATTTTCAGGCAGAACATCCATTTACCGGGGACGAACATGGCAGGAACGATCGAGCAGAACTTGGCCGCGCAGGGCATCACCTTGCATGAACCGGCGTCGCCCATCGCGAATTACGTCGGTTTTGTCCGCACCGGCAACCTGCTGTTCGTTTCGGGACAGGTCTGCGTGAATCCCGAAGGAAAGCTCATCGCCAAGGGCAAGCTGGGTGCGGGCGTCACTGTTGAACAGGGTAATGCGGCCGCGCGCGGCTGTGCCATCAACCTGCTGGCCCAGATCAAGGCCGCGCTTGGCGACCTCGACAAGGTGGTTCGCGTGGTTCGGCTGGGCGGCTTCGTCAATTCCGCGCCCGATTTCGTCGATGGGCCAAAGGTGTTGAACGGCGCATCTGATCTGATGGTTGCGGCGTTCGGCGACAAAGGCCGCCATGCCCGCACCACCGTCGGCGTTGCCTCCCTTCCCTCCGATGCGGCAGTGGAAGTCGAAGGCGTGTTCGAAGTCGCCTGACGTCGATGCGCGCACCGGACTGGCTGACCGCACGACCGATCGCGCACCGCGGTCTGCACGATTACGCCCGCGGCATCGTCGAGAACATGCCGGGAGCGGTCCGAGCCGCCATGGCCGCGAACTTCAGCATCGAGGTCGATATCCAGTTGACCGCCGACGGCGAGGCCATGGTTCATCATGACGATGAACTCGGCCGGCTGACGGAAGGTTCGGGAGCGCTGCTGACCAAGACCGCAGCGGAACTCAAACAGGTCACGTTCAAGAACACGCCCGAGAAGATGATGGCGCTAGGCGACCTCTGCACGCTTGTCGCGGGTCATGTGCCGCTAGTGATCGAGGTCAAGAGTCATTTCGATGGCGATCGCAAGCTGGTGCGCCGGATGGCGGAGGTGCTCTCCACCTACAGTGGCCCGGCCGCCGGCATGTCGTTCGATCCGGATCAGGTGATTGCGCTGCGCGATCTGCTGCCCTCCCGGCCGCGCGGCATTGTCGCGGAGCGCTATTACACCGAGGCCGAGTGGCCCGAGGCGACGCCTGCGCAGCGCCACGAGATGACCCACTTGCGGCATCTGCCGCGGACGCGCCCGCATTTCGTGTCTTACCGGGTGAACGACCTTCCGGCAGCAGCTCCGTGGATCGCGAAAAACCTGTTCGGCTGCAACCTGTTGAGCTGGACCGTTCGCACACCGCAGCAGCGCGCGAAGTCCGCCAGATATGCCGAGCAGATGACCTTCGAAGGTTTCCGGCCGGACTTCTGATCTGCTTCGGCCCTTGACGACACGGGCATCGTGACCAAATTTCCAATGGAGGTCACCGCGCGCGATGGCTGATCGCAGGCCGAGACCAAGTCTTCGATGAAATCATCCGACATATCGCTCGAAGCCGTTGGATCCATCAGCCAGATTGGGGCTGAGGATTGGGATGCCTGCGCCAATCCGGCGATTCAATCCGATGACTCAACGGGGAACTATAACCCATTTGTTTCCCACGCTTTTCTGGCTGCGCTTGAAGCATCGAATTCGGCGTGCCCGCGCACCGGATGGGGGCCGCGCCATCTGATCGCGCGCCGCGACGGCGCAATCGCCGGTATCGTGCCGTGCTACCTGAAATCGCACTCCCAGGGCGAATATGTGTTCGATCGCGGATGGGCCGACGCCTTTGAGCGCGCCGGCGGCCGTTACTACCCAAAACTTCAGGCTTCGGTTCCGTTTACACCCGCCACCGGCCCTCGGTTGTTGATCCGCCCCGGCAGCGATGAAGCGCGGGTTCGCAATGCGCTGGCCGGGGGCCTCGTCGGCCTTTGCGACGCGACCAAGGCTTCATCGGTCCACGTGACCTTCGCCCGCGAGCGCGAATGGACATTCCTTGCCGAGAACGGGTTTCTGCAACGGACCGACCAGCAGTTCCACTGGCAGAACGAAGGCTATGCGACCTTCGAGGACTTTCTTGGCTCCCTCGCCTCCCGCCATCGCAAAGCAATCCGCCGGGAACGCCGAGATGCACTGGCGAACGGCATCACCATTCACGTCCTCACCGGCAGCGAACTCACGGAAGAGGTCTGGGATGCCTTCTTCGAGTTCTACATGGAAACGGGGTCGCGCAAGTGGGGGCGGCCCTACCTGACCCGATCGTTCTATTCGCTGATCGGCGAAAGCATGAGCAGGGATATCGCGCTGATCATGGCCAAACGAGAAGGCCGCTGGATTGCCGGCGCCATCAATTTCATCGGATCGGACACGCTGTTCGGGCGGCACTGGGGCGCCATCGAGCATCATCCCTTTCTGCATTTCGAGGTGTGTTATTATCAGGCGATCGATTTTGCGATCCGCCACCGCCTAAAGACCGTGGAAGCTGGCGCGCAGGGCGAACACAAGGTCGCACGCGGCTATCGACCGCAAACCACCTACTCCGCGCATTACATCGTCGATTCCGCGCTGCGCCACGCGGTACGTGACTATCTCAAGCGCGAACGGCAGTATGTCGCCGAAGCCGTTCGCGAACTCACCGAGGCCGGTCCATTTCGCAAGACTGGAACCGACGACGCGTCCTGACCTTTTTGAACGCGGCAAATTAGGAAATAACGATGACCGCCTACGACACCAACAACATTTTTGCAAAAATCCTGCGCGGCGAACTGCCCTGCTA
>JAFEFK010000744.1 GCA_018240625.1 Pseudomonadota bacterium | reverse complement strand
CGCGATTGATTGTATCGTTGCAAGCGTATTCTTAACGCGATGATTGAGTTCGTTCACAAGAAGCTGCAGATGCTCTTCAGTGCGCTTGATGTCCGTAATGTCGCGGGTTGTTCCGGCGATGGATTGGACCTCACCGTTCTCGCCTATGACCGGTGTAAAAATATAGTCATAGGTGCGCCAGCCCAGCGTGGCATGAGCAAAACCAACTTCTCCCCGGATTGGCTGCTTTGTGCTTATGACCCTGTCGATTTCGCGTTCGTGCATCTCGGCATGCCAAGGCTCATATCCGACCTCGATCAACCGCTTTCCGACCGATTCTGCGAGCGACCGGCCCCACATTTTCAGCAACGCATCGTTAGCAAACAGAAAACGATAACTGCGATCGAACGCATAGACCAAGTCAGGCGTGTTAGAGATCAGCGATTCGTAAAAGTTTTTTTGCCGCTCCGAATCGGCAACCACGCGCGCCAGTTGGTCCAGCGCTTGCCGGTGCGCTGTGATATCGCTCGCCGTGCCAAACCATTCGCTGATTTCACCGTCGTCATCCAGTAAGGGAATAGCGCGAGAGGACGTCCATCCTGACGTGCCATCCCACCGCTTCACGCGGTGTTCCAGTTCAAAAGCGCTCTTGGTGCGGATCGCCTCTGCGATCGCCGCCTGGACGCGGTGCTGATCGTCGGGGTGGATGTAATTCTGGAGCCAGTCACGGCGGACGCCGGATGACTCAGCTACGAAACCACGCCCGTCCAGCTCCAGCATCTCCGTCCAGTCGGGACTCATCCGATAAATCACGTCAGCGCTCGCAGCGACGAAGCCGCGCAACCGCTTCTCGCTTTCCTCAAGCTGGGCTTGCCGATCTGCGGTTCGAGGTTTGGATGATGTTCGGCTGACGCCGTCGTCATCAGCCGCCTTGCCGGTGGTCATTGCTTCCCCCTCGATAACCCTCAATAAGGCTTGTCGCTCCAAAAAGTTCCCGGCGGCATGCGGCAGCCAGCACCGGCCGCCTACTTGCCGAACGCATCATAGACCAGAGCCTTGAAGGCCGGCGTGATGCGGCCGCGTTCGTTCTGGGTCTGCTCCATCAGAATAAAAACCATGTCCAGCTTCGGATCGACGCCGAAATACGTCCCGCTGCCGCTATCCCATTTCAATTGGCCGATCGAGCCGGCCGCAGGCGGCTTCGCCTCGCCCGGCTGGACGCGCACCGCAAAGCCGTAGCCAAAACCAAACCCGTCGCCCGGAAAGTAGAAGTAATCGCGTTCGACGCCAGAGCCCGGCCCGATGCGATCCGTTGTCATCAGCTTGAACGCCCTGCGGCTGAGATAGCGTTTGCCGCCGAATTCCCCGCCGTTCAGGATCATCTGGGCGAAGCGCGCATAATCCGTCGCGGTCGACACCAGCCCGCCGCCGCCGGATTGCCACTCGGGATGCGCGCGGCGCTGGCGTTCGGCGTCGATCAGGATCGTGTCGGACGGCAGCGGCTCCGCCATCCGCGTGCGCTCGGCATCGCTCTCGAGCACGTATCTGATGCTGGTCATGCCGAGCGGATCGAAGATGTGTTGCTTCTCGAACTGAAACAGCGTCTGGCCCGACACGACCTCGATGATGCGGCCGAGCACATCGGTGGAATGACCGTAGCGCCACAGCGTGCCGGGTTGGCGCGCCAGCGGCAATTTTGCGATCCGATTCGCGAACGCCTTGTTGTCGAACGGCCCATCAAAAATGTGACCGGCGACATAGGCCTGCTTGATCAGATCGCCGCCGATGTACTCGTAGGTAATGCCCGAGGTGTGGCGCAGCAGATCGGCGACGGTGGGCGGGTGATCCGGCGCGACACGTTTCAGCACCGGCTGACCGTTAGCGTCTTTCGACGCAACACCGACCTTCACGCCAGCGAACGCCGGAATGTATTTCGATACGGGATCGTCGAGCGACATACGGCCGTGATCGATCAGCATCATGGCCGCCAGACTGGTGATCGGCTTGGTCATGGAGTGTAGTGCGAACAGCGTATCCGGCGTCATCGGCTGTTTGGTCGCGACGTCGCGCACGCCAAAGTTTTTCAGATAGACCGGACGCCCGTGTTGCCAGATCAATATGACCGCGCCGGGCAACGCTCCGGTCGCGACTTCATGATCGAAAAATGCGGTGATGCGTGCGAGCCCGGCTTGCGACGGCGAGGGCACCTCGGTGGCCTTCGCGCATGGGCCTGTTGACGGCATCGCCAGCGCAAGGACGGCAAGGGCGAGCCCTGGCATCGATCGCCTCACAAGAAAACGGCGCGTCAGACCGCACGGCATTGCCGTTCATATCATGCGGACACGGCGGCTGTCTCATCAGGGAACCGTGAGACCTGCCTGCCACAACGAATCCAGTCAGTACGTAGAAATTGAAGAAATTATTGTGTGGGCCCAAACCGCGCTCTGGGCTAATCTGCCCTGGCGCACATCCGCTCCATCGAATTGTCTTAAATCGCCGGATTATCCCGTGCGCACGCGCATCGCCGGAATCGCAGCTTTCACCAATATCCATCCGCGCGCGGCGGGCGCGCGATATGCAAAGGGCGGAATCCGACCTGATGGCGAAATGGATCGAAGAATTTCGGCGCGGATGGCAGGGCATCTCCGAGCCGCCGGCCGTCTTGAGTTTTAGCCTCGCGGCGATCTGTCTGGTTCTTTCGACCGCGTTCCGTTTCGGCATTTCGCTGCTGCGGCCCGACGTTCCCTACAGCCCTTATCTCCCGGCAGTTTTGGTCACAGCCGCTTTCGGCGGATCGCGCGCCGGAATCGCAGCCGCGATCGGCGGCGCGGCTCTCGGTCTGGCGCTGGATTTCGGCGAGGCACCGCGCGGCCTGTCGGCGGTCGCGATCGTTACAGTCTATCTGGTCATCGCGGCGCTGATTCTATGGGGCGTGCAATACTATCGTTCGCTGGTGGCACATCACCGCGAACTGTCAACGCGTCTCGGCCAGGAAGAGCGCTATCGCGAACTCGTGGTGGATGAGCTGCAGCATCGGCTCAAGAACAAGCTTGCCACCATCCACGCGGTGATCCGGCAGG
>JAFEFK010000743.1 GCA_018240625.1 Pseudomonadota bacterium | reverse complement strand
CTTTCGCCGACGGTTCCCAGGAACGCAGCGAAGATGGCCAGATACGTCTTCTGCCACGGGGTGCGCACGAACATGTTGCGAAAGCCGAAAAAGACGGTGATGAACACCAGGGCTGGATAAAAGATACCGGATATCCAGCCGCCTGACATGAACGCATTCAGGTACGAGTTATGAGTGTCTTCCGGGAAAAACCGCGTGAACTGCAACGGCCCAATTCCAAGCGGCAGATCAAGCGCCATCTGGAAGCCAAGGGCGTGGCGGCCGAACCGGCCGAACCGGCCCTCGTCATATTTCTGGTCGAAGCTTGCGCGTTCCTTGAACAGGTCGCCGATCGAATCGAACGACAGCAGTACGACCAGAAGCATTGCGACGACTGCGACAGCTATTACTGTCGTCGTGACGATGCGGGAGCGCTGCTTCGTCGATTGACTGGTCAGGAACATCATCGTCAGCATAAAGGCCGACGTGAGAATAAACTGTCCCCAGGATGCGCGAGAGAAGGCCAGCAGCAGGGCGAGCCCGATAATTCCGAGGGAGATCACGCTACGCAGAGATTTCCCGAAGCGTTCTGTCACGATACTTTGCAGCGAAAACAGCGCCGGCAAGATCAGAAATGCCGCCAGCACGTTCGGATCCTTGAAGGTGCCACGCGCGCGGCCATAGAGCGTGAGCAACTCGTGCTCCCCGGGCACGAGATGAAAATATCCGGCAATGCCGGCCAGCGAGGCAATCAGGGCGCCGAAAATCAGACCCCGCCGCAGCAGGTCTAGCCGTGCCGCCGTGTCCTCGGAAAATACCATCGCAAAGAAGATCACGGTGACGGCCATGTACCAGGACGTGAGAATCCAGTTCACGATCTCGGTCCTATCCATGAGATAGGCGGCGCAGATGGTGTAGCCGATGTTGACCATGAACAGCAGGATCAGCAGCGGCAGGAATACCAGCCGCATTCGCAGACCCGTCGCAAAAAACACGATCATGGCCGCCAGCGTAGCAAATTCATACGGACTTGGTTCAATGAGAACGATGGCGCCGCCAGCACCTATCGACCACAGCAGGCTGCGCTGAAGCGCTGCAACGCCCGGCGCCTCCCTGTATGAGGAAAACGAACCATCGACCGCTGCGGAATACGCCATTACAAACTCGCAAACTCAACACACGGACCGGATCAATAAGCGTTTTCGGATTTCAGCAGCGCCAGCGGCGTCTTGAACAAAATGTACAGATCGAACAGGACCGACCAGTTCTCGATGTAGTAGAGGTCGAATTCGACGCGCTTCTGGATTTTTTCCTCGTTGTCCACCTCGCCGCGCCAGCCGTTGATCTGCGCCCAGCCGGTGATACCGGGTTTGACGCGGTGGCGCGCGAAATAGCCGTCCACGGCCTCATCGAATAGGCGGCTTTGCAGTTTGCCTTGCACGGCGTGCGGACGTGGACCGACAAGCGAGAGATTACCCTTGAACACGACGTTGAAGAGCTGCGGTAGCTCGTCGAGGCTGGTCTTGCGAATAAATCGTCCGACACGGGTGACGCGGCTGTCGTTCTTGGTCACGACCTTCGCAGCGAGCGGGTCGGCCTGATCGTGGTACAACGAGCGAAACTTGAAGACGTCGATACGCTCGTTGTTGAAACCGAACCGCTTCTGGCGGAACAGCACCGGACCGGGGCTATCGAGTTTGACGGCAAGCGCCACCAGCGCCATGACTGGCGCGATCAGCACCAGGATGAGCGCGCCGACGACCCTGTCGAAGACCCATTTCAGCACCAGATCCCAGTCGGTGATCGGAGCTTCAAATACATCGAGAGTCGGAACCTCGCCGAGATAGG
>JAFEFK010000742.1 GCA_018240625.1 Pseudomonadota bacterium | reverse complement strand
GAATTTAGCCGATCGTCAGACGATCACTGCGAATAGTACATCTCGAACTCGACCGGGTGCGGGATCATTTCGTAACGCTCGACTTCGGTCATCTTCAGCTCGATGAAGCTGTCGATGAAGTCGTCGTCGAACACGCCGCCGGCCTTCAGGAACGCGCGGTCCTTGTCGAGGTTTTCCAGCGCCTCGCGGAGCGAACCGCACACCGTCGGGATCTGCTTCAATTCTTCCTTCGGCAGGTCGTAGAGGTCCTTGTCCATTGCCGGACCCGGATCGATCTTGTTCTTGATGCCGTCGAGGCCGGCCATCAGCATCGCGGCAAAGCCGAGATACGGGTTCGCCATCGGATCGGGGAAACGGACCTCGACGCGCTTGGCCTTGGGGTTGGTGGTGTAGGGGATGCGGCAGGACGCCGAGCGGTTGCGCGCGGAGTAGGCGAGCAGCACAGGGGCTTCATAGCCCGGGACCAGACGCTTGTAGGAATTGGTCGACGGGTTGGTGAAGGCGTTGATGGCCTTGGCGTGCTTGATGACGCCGCCGATGTAGTGGAGACAGGTCTCCGACAGGTCGGCATACTTGTTGCCGGCGAAGGTCGGCTTGCCGTCCTTCCAGATCGACTGATGGACGTGCATGCCCGAGCCGTTGTCGCCATAGACCGGCTTCGGCATGAAGGTGGCGGTCTTGCCGTAGATGTGCGCGACCTGGTGGATGCAATACTTGTAGATCTGCATCTGGTCGGCCATGTGGGTCAGCGTGTCGAACTTCATGCCGAGTTCGTGCTGGGCAGAAGCCACCTCGTGGTGGTGCTTCTCGACCTTGACGCCCATCCTGGCCATCGAGCCCAGCATTTCCGAGCGCATGTCCTGTACGGAATCCTGCGGCGGTACGGGGAAGTAACCGGCCTTGGTGCGGATGCGGTGGCCGAGGTTGCCGCCCTCATACTCGGTGTCGGAGTTGGTCGGCAGTTCGGAGGAGTCCAGCTTGAAGCCGGTGTTGTACGGTGTGGTCTGATAGCGCACGTCGTCGAACACGAAGAACTCGGCCTCGGGACCCACGAATACCGTATCACCCACGCCCATGGACTTCACCATGGCTTCGGCCTTCTTGGCGATGCCGCGCGGATCGCGGTTATAGGGCTCGCCAGTGGTCGGCTCGAGAATGTCGCAGGTGATCACCATCGTGGTCTCTGCGAAGAACGGATCGATCACGGCGGTTGCCGGGTCGGGCATCAGGCACATGTCGGATTCGTTGATCGCCTTCCAGCCCGCGATCGACGAGCCGTCGAACATCGTCCCTTCGGCGAAGATGTCTTCGTCGATCATGGTGATGTCGAACGTCACGTGCTGCCACTTGCCGCGCGGATCGGTGAAACGCAGATCGACGTACTTGACGTCGTTGTCCTTGATTGATTTCAGGACTTCCTTAGCAGTCTTCATGATTACCCCTTATGTCTGCTGGTCTTGAGTGATGGGTCGGCGCGATGTCGCCGTGGTGATGAAATGTTGAGAAGAGAGTTGAGAAGAGAAATGAGGTGACGTCAGATCGCGTCCAGCCCCGATTCTCCTGTCCTGATGCGGATGGCTTCTTCGATATTGGACACGAAAATCTTGCCGTCGCCGATGCGCCCGGTCTGGGCGGCACGCCTGATGGCGTCGATGGCTTTCTCGACCAAATCGTCCCCGATCACAATCTCGATTTTGACCTTGGGCAGGAAGTCCACGATGTATTCCGCGCCGCGATAAAGTTCGGCGTGTCCCTTCTGGCGCCCGAAGCCTTTCGCCTCGGTCACGGTGATACCCTGAAGCCCGACTTCCTGCAGCGCTTCCTTCACCTCGTCGAGTTTGAATGGCTTGATGATGGCTTCGATCTTTTTCACGTGACGTCTCCCAGCACTTCCAATTTCCAGTCAGCGGTGGCTACGCTGACGCCTTGCTGTCTTCCGTTCCGGCGGACAAAAGTCGTGAGACACGGCTTCCTTTTGCCGGCAGGGACCACAGATCGAAGCTGCCCTGTTAGCTGCCCTGTTCAAAAGCAGGGTCTATGCCAACTTGCAGGTAGAAATCCATTTTTGAACGTTGTCAGACGATTAAAACGAGGTTGAGGCTGCTAATAGCAGAGCAGGGAAACATCGGTCAGATTACAAATTAGGCAATAAGTTCAATTTTTGGGCAGTGAAGCAGGTTAGGGGCAGTCGGCATTGCCTCAGGATGAGGCGAGAGTAGGCGGTGACCCCAGTGGATATCTTGACCACCAGCGAAATGGAACAGGCCGATCGTCTCGCGATCGCGGGCGGCCTGTCGGGCTTTGCGTTGATGCTGCGCGCCGGTCAGGCGGTGGCGGACGCAGCCATGGATATGGCCGAGGAGGGGCCGATCCTGGTAGTGGCCGGGCGCGGCAACAACGGCGGCGATGGGTTCGTTGCGGCGACCGAACTGGCGGCGCGGGGCCGGGAGGTTTCGGTCATCCTGTTGTGCGAGCGTGACACTCTCAAAGGCGATGCGGCGCTGGCCGCGAAGGGTTGGAAGGGACCGTTGCTGCCCTGTGACTTGTCCGCGCTCGGTTCGCCCGCGCTCGTGATCGACGCACTGTTCGGCGCCGGGCTCAACCGGCCGGTCAAGGGCGATCCCCATGCGATGATCGAGGCCATCAACGCCAACGGGGCGCCGGTGCTCAGCGTCGACCTCCCGAGCGGCATCAACGGCAACACCGGCACGATCATGGGGACGGCGATCCGGGCCACGGAGACGGTCACGTTCTTTCGGAAGAAACCGGCGCATCTGCTGCTGCCGGGCCGGGTTCATTGCGGCCGGGTGCGGGTTGCCGATATCGGCATCAATGCCGCTGTGCTGGATGAGATTCGTCCCGCAACCTTCGAGAATGTCACGGATTTCTGGCAGGCGGCATTTCCGGTGCCGCGCATCGACGGGCACAAATACGCACGAGGCCACGCCGTCGTGGTGTCCGGCAATATGACTTCAACCGGCGCCGCACGATTATCGGCGCGTGGGGCCTTGCGGGCCGGAGCGGGACTGGTCACGGTGCTTTCGCCCGACGACGCGGTGGCTGTGAATACAGCAACACTGACTGCCGTGATGGTTCGGCGCATGAACGGCCATGCCGAGTTCGCGGAGATGCTGACGGACCGGCGGCTCAATGCATGTGTGATCGGACCGGGCGCCGGGATTGGAGACGACACCCGCGCGCTGGTATTGACGGCGCTTGCGGCCAAGCCGGCGCTGGTGCTCGACGCCGACGCGCTCACAAGTTTTGCCGACGCGCCCGATCGTCTGTTCGCCGCGATCAAGGAGACCAGTAATACCGAAGTTATTCTCACCCCGCACGAGGGCGAGTTCAGGCGCCTTTTCAGTGAGATGAGCAACAAACATCCACTTCGCTCGAAACTGGAACGGGTGCGTGCCGCCGCCGAGCGCGCGGGCGCTGTCGTGCTGCTCAAGGGGCCGGATACGGTGGTGGCGTCGCCCGATGGACGCGCGACCATCGCGGCCAATGCACCGCCGTGGCTCGCCACCGCCGGGTCAGGCGACGTGCTGTCTGGCATGATCGGCGGCTTGCTCGCGCAGGGAGTGCCGGCGTTCGAGGCCGCGAGCATCGGAGTGTGGATGCACGGGGAGGCCGGCAGCGAAGCGGGGCCGGGACTGATCGCCGAGGATCTGCCGGAAGTCCTGCCGGCGATTTTCCGTCGGCTCTACGACCGGTTCGGGATCGAGTATTAGGCGTAGACCAATAAGCGCGTCGCCATGGCAGCAACGAGGCGAGCCGGACGATAGGCAGGAGTTGGGAGCAGGCTTGTCATATCGGACGACCCCGCGGAAGTGCTTCAGGCCGAACCGGATGGAAGTACTGTCGATCATCAGGATATCACCGTCGCGCGCGGCGCCGTCTGCGCTGATCAGCGCGGTCCCGGACATCAGCACTGCGCCATCGAACGAAGTATGTTGCAAACAGCAG
>JAFEFK010000741.1 GCA_018240625.1 Pseudomonadota bacterium | reverse complement strand
GCCGGGCTTCTCCGGCGCCGATCTGATGAATCTCGTCAACGAAGCGGCGCTCACCGCCGCGCGCCGCAACAAGCGCATGGTGACGCAGGCCGAGTTCGAAGAGGCGAAGGACAAGGTGATGATGGGTGCCGAGCGCAAGTCGCTCGTCATGACCGAGGAAGAGAAGCTGTTGACGGCCTACCACGAAGGCGGTCACGCCATCGTCGGCCTCAATGTCATCGCCACCGACCCGATCCACAAGGCGACAATTATTCCGCGCGGCCGCGCGCTCGGCATGGTCATGCAACTCCCGGAGCGCGACAAGCTGTCGATGTCGCTGGAGCAGATGACCTCGCGCCTCGCCATCATGATGGGTGGCCGCGTCGCGGAAGAGCTGGTGTTCGGCCGCCAGAAGGTCACGTCCGGCGCTTCGTCCGATATCGATCAGGCCACACGTCTGGCGCGGATGATGGTGACCCGCTGGGGCCTGTCGGAAGAACTCGGCACCGTGTCCTATGGCGAGAACCAGGACGAGGTGTTCCTCGGCATGTCGGTATCGCGCACGCAAAATGCGTCCGAGGCGACGGTGCAGAAGATCGACGCTGAAATCCGGCGTCTGGTCGAAGAAGGCTATAACGAAGCGACCCGGATTTTGACCGAGAAGCGCGCCGACCTCGAAGCGCTCGCCAAGGGGCTTCTCGAATTCGAAACGCTGACCGGCGACGAGATTATCGATCTGCTCAACGGCAAGAAGCCCAACCGCGAGTCGGTGCTCGAGCCGTCGGGCCCTCGTACCTCCGCGGTGCCGCCGGCCGGCAAGCCGCGGCCGCGTCCCGATGCCGATCCAGGCCTGGAGCCGCAGCCTCAGGCCTGATCCTGGCGAAGATCGAATTTGGAAAGCGCGGCGGAAACGCCGCGCTTTTTTGTATCGACCGACGATGGTCGCGATACACGACCGGCGAATCCAGCGTGGCCAGTCGCTGCGGGAACCCATTGCCGCACGGCGGCGTTGCCGGCTCGATATCGATCCCCAATCCGGCGCTCCGGGCCCGCGTTTGGTAGCGCAAACACTGCCTTCGCAGCTTGCGCGGAACCGCCAAAACGTGGTGTAAGGCGCGCACGTTTCCCCTTACGCGGAATGTTTTCACATCATGGCCAAAGCCGCCTCGAAGTCCAAAAAAGCCGCAGCGAAATCAAAATCTTCCACGTCGCCGCGCGCGAAGGCGCCGTTCTCCGGCGGCGCGCGCAAGGCACTCGCCAAGCGGTCTGTAAAGCCAGCCGCAAAGGCTTCGGTAGCGGTGACGAAAAAAGGGGCAAAGACAGCCGCGTCGCCCATGAAATCAGGCAAATGGGTCTACACGTTTGGCGATGGCAGGGCTGAAGGCAAGGCCGGGTTAAAGGAGTTGCTCGGCGGCAAGGGCGCCAACCTCGCCGAGATGGCCAATCTCGGGTTGCCGGTGCCGCCCGGCTTCACGATCCCGACGTCGGTGTGCACGTATTTCTACGCGCACGACAAATCCTATCCGAAAGAGCTGAAGCCGCAGGTCGAGAAGGCGCTGGAACACGTCGCGAAGATCACCGGAAAGGTATTCGGCGACGCGAAGAATCCGCTGCTGGTGTCGGTGCGGTCGGGCGCACGGGCCTCGATGCCCGGCATGATGGATACCGTTCTCAACCTCGGTCTCAACGACAAGACGGTCGAGGCGCTGGCCGCGATGTCCGGCGACCGGCGCTTTGCCTATGACAGCTATCGCCGTTTCATCACCATGTACTCGGATGTGGTGCTCGGCTTCGAGCACCATCACTTCGAAGACATTCTGGATACCTTTAAGGACAGCAAGGGCTATTCGCTCGATACCGATCTCGACGGCGACGATTGGGTCGAAGTTGTCGGCAAATACAAGGCTGCTGTCGCACGCGAGAACGGCAAAGACTTTCCGCAGGATCCGCACGAGCAGTTGTGGGGCGCGGTCGGCGCGGTGTTTTCATCATGGATGAATGCGCGCGCGGTCACCTATCGCAAGCTGCACGACATTCCGGAATCGTGGGGCACCGCCGTCAATGTGCAGGCGATGGTGTTCGGCAACATGGGTGAAACCTCGGCAACCGGTGTGGCGTTCACGCGTAATCCGTCGACCGGCGAGAGCAGGCTCTACGGCGAATTCCTGATCAATGCGCAGGGCGAGGACGTGGTCGCGGGCATTCGTACACCGCAGGATATAACCGAGGCTGCGCGCAAGGATTCCGGTTCGGACAAGCCGTCGATGGAAACAGCGATGCCGGCCGCGTTCAAGGAGCTGACGCGCATCTACACGCAGCTCGAGAAGCATTATCGCGACATGCAGGACCTCGAATTCACCGTCGAGGACGGCAAGCTCTGGATGCTGCAGACCCGCAGCGGCAAGCGTACGGCCAAAGCCGCGCTGCGCATCGCGGTCGAACTGGCCAATGAAGGTCTGATTTCGAAGAAGGACGCGGTGGCTCGCATCGATCCTGCGTCGCTCGACCAGTTGCTGCACCCGACGATCGATCCTAATGCGAAACGCGATGTGGTCGCCACGGGCCTGCCCGCGTCGCCTGGCGGCGCCGCCGGCGAGATTGTGTTCTCTTCTGACGAGGCGACCAAATTGCAGGCTGATGGCCGCAAGGTCATCCTGGTCCGCATCGAGACCAGTCCGGAAGACATCCATGGCATGCACGCCGCCGAAGGCATCGTGACGACGCGCGGTGGCATGACCTCGCATGCGGCGGTTGTCGCGCGCGGCATGGGCAAGCCCTGTGTTTCCGGTTGCGGCAACATTCGCGTCGATTACGGCCGCGGCACGATGACTGTCGGCAACCGCACCTTCAAAACCGGCGACGTCATCACCATCGACGGGGCACTGGGCCAAGTGTTGGCCGGGCGCATGCCGATGATCGAGCCGGAATTGTCCGGTGAGTTCGGCACGCTGATGGGCTGGGCCGATCAGGTGCGCAAGCTCGGCATCCGCGTCAACGGCGACACACCTGCAGACGCGCGCGCGGCCATCAGGTTCGGCGCGGAAGGCATCGGCCTCTGCCGCACCGAGCACATGTTCTTCGAGGAAACTCGCATCCGCACCGTGCGCGAGATGATTCTGGCGGAGGACGAACAGGCGCGCCGCGCCGCGCTGTCGAAGCTGCTGCCGATGCAGCGTGCGGATTTCGTCGAGCTGTTCGAGATCATGAAGGGCTTGCCGGTCACCATCCGGCTGCTCGATCCGCCGCTGCATGAATTCCTGCCGCACACCCAGGCCGAGATCGAGGAAGTCGCGCGTGCAATGAATACCGATCCGCGGCGGCTGGCCGACCGCGCTCGCGATCTTGCGGAATTCAACCCGATGCTCGGCTTCCGCGGCTGCCGCCTCGCCATCGCTTATCCCGAAATCGCAGAAATGCAGGCGCGGGCTATTTTTGAGGCTGCCGTTGAAGCCGGCAAGCGCACCGGCAAGGCTGTCGGCCTCGAGGTGATGGTGCCGCTGATCGCGACCAAGGCAGAGTTCGACCTTATCAAGGCGCGGATCGATGCGACCGCGCAGTCGGTGATGCGTGAGACCGGCGCCAAGCTGAGTTATCAGGTCGGCACCATGATCGAACTGCCGCGCGCCTGCCTGCTGGCGGGTCAGATCGCCGAGACCGCCGAGTTCTTCTCGTTTGGCACCAACGATCTGACGCAGACCACCTACGGCATCAGCCGCGACGATGCGTCGAGTTTTCTCGGGACTTATATCGCGAAGGGAATTCTTGAGATCGACCCGTTCATCTCGGTCGATCGCAGCGGCGTCGGGGAACTCGTGAAGATCGGCGTCGCACGCGGCCGCAAGACCCGTCCAAACCTCAAGGTCGGCATCTGCGGTGAACACGGCGGCGACCCGGCCTCGGTGGCGTTCTGTCACGAGATCGGACTCGATTACGTCTCGTGCTCGCCCTACCGGGTGCCGATCGCGCGGCTCGCCGCAGCGCAGGCGGCGCTGGGCAAGGCGGTTGCCAGCCAGGCCTGATCGCAACGCTGGTTCATTTCGGAAATCCCGTCGCGCCGCGTCTCAACGCGGCGCGATTTTGTTTGAGCTCCGCAACATACTTTGTTTTCGGCGCGCGGGCTGCGTTGACCGGATGTTTACCACTTTGCTGGAGGCGTTATTTACCAACGTTTTCGATGCCTGTAGGTGGCAGTCGATGCGCGCTTGCCTGTGGCGCGCGTGCATCGCCGATTAACGCCCTCGCAACTTTAATTGGATATTACCGACATTGATCGAAATGCACCGAATGTGCGGATCGATCGCGTGTGTGGCGTTGCGTGAGCGTATCGATGTTTGGTGTGCGTAACGGGCCGAAGGGCGCGCGTTTTGCGCTCTTCGGCCTCGGACTTTGCTTCTTCGCATTGATCCCGAACGAAACCGGCTATCAGGACATTGCCTCGCTGCTTGCGCGGCAGCCGGGCGTTGCCGAACGCTGGCAGAAACGTGTTTTCGCATCCGCCGTCAGTTCCATTCAGGTTGCTACCTTCAGCTTCGGACGTCCGGTAGGGACGTCGTCACCGCGCGAGGCAACGTTGCTGCTGGCTAGTCTCGACGGCGAAGGCATCGCGGGCGCTGTCACGCGCAACCGGCTGACCCAGCCGCCTCCACGTTACCAGGCGTCGGATTTCCCCAAGGTCGATCGGACCCTCAAAGGCGATCGCCTGACCATCGTGACGCCGCAACCAGCCGCGCCCGTGTCGGTGGAAACGACGCCGCAGGATCCTTCGACATCCAACGCATCGGTGGTGGGCGCGAAGAGCGCTGCGGCCGCACCCGCCGCCGAGCCCCTCGATCCCGAACTGGCGGATGCTTTGAACGCGCCGCCGCTGCCGCAATACGACGTTTCGCTATCGCTGGAAGCGCAGCCGCTCGACGATCTCAAGCCACATGCCGAAACCAGTGATGCGGTCATCGAGCCGCAACCATCCACCGACGGTTTCTCCGTCAAGACCGCGAGCCTGTATTTTGGCGGTTCCTCGCTCGGCATTTCCAGCGGCGGTCTGGAACGCTGGCAGCCCGGCGAAGAGCCGACGATCGTAACGCCGAACTTGGCCGCCGATCCGGATATGAAGGCCGCCGTGCCGCAGCAGGATACGGCGAAGGATTCGTCGAAGGCGGGTGAGACCGTTGTCGGCAAGGGCAACGTCAATGCCACCGGTAGCAAGGTCAAAACGCCGGCCGAACGTCTTGGTCTTCTGAACGACAAGGTTC
>JAFEFK010000740.1 GCA_018240625.1 Pseudomonadota bacterium | reverse complement strand
GAAGCCCTCCCGAGCGGAGCTGAATGGTGATGCCCTCCTCCGACGAGAAGGCGCGGTGGTTGGTGTCGACGCTCATGATGTCTTTGTATTTTGTGATCGACCAGAACGGGCCGTATTTGCTGTCTGCGCAATAGTGGATCGGGTCTTCCTTCCGCAGGCGCTCGAAGTAGGGCCAGATCGTATCGGTCCGGAACAATTCGATGTCACTGACATCAATCTGGTCGAGCGGTAGTTCGTAGGCGCGTTTGCGGGCAGTGGCGATGGCGTTCGTTGTCATGGAATGCTCCTGGCTCGATAGCTCGAACTAGTGTTGACCGTCGGGCAGGACGACGATCAGGCCGTCGAGCTCGCGTGACATCTTGATCTGGCAGGCCAGCCGCGAGTTCGGCTGCACCAGATCGGCAAAACTCAGCATGCTGGCCTCGGCCTCACCGGCGACATCCAGTCTTTCGAACCATTCGGTCCCGACATAGACATGGCAGGTGCCGCACGCGCATTCGCCGCCGCAATCGCCGTCGATTCCGGGAACATTATTGCGCACCGCGCCCTGCATCACCGACATGCCTTCAGGCAGTTCGATCTCATGCTTCGATCCATTTTTCTCGAGATAGGTGATTCTTGGCATGCATGGTCCTCGTGTCGATCGTGCGGTTTGTGAAATTCAGGGAAGCGTGGAGGAGCCCGCGAGAGGGCTGTTCCAAAGGGGTCAACCTGGCGCGGCGGCGGCCTTGAGATCCGGACGCAGGGCGAAACCCGCCCGCTCCTTTTCCGGCCTCAAAAAGAGAAGACCGATCACGCCGCCGATCAGGGTCACGCAGCCGCAAATGACAAAACCGTGGCTGTAGCCTTGCGCGGCTGATGCTGCACCTTCGACCACGCTGCCCATGACGTATGGAGCGATGATGCCGGCGGACGTGCCAACGGCGCTGTTGATGGCCAGAACCGCGCCACGCTGTGAGGGCGGCGTGATTTCGCTCAGAATCGCAGGAGAAAGCACGTAAACGACAGCGGGAAGCGTCACGCCAGCGATGATCAGGGCAATCGTCAGTGTCGCATTTGACGTGAAGGAAATGGCGAGCAGCGCCAGGCCGCCGAGGCAGATCGCAAGGCCACAGAAAATCCCGCGGGATGCGCGGCTGCTCGATCCGCTTCGCATCATGTGCTGGGAGAGCCAACTACTACCTAGCACGACGAAGAAGCCGACCACGAAGGGCAATGCAGTCAACTTGCCCGCGGCGGCCTGCTGGAAACCAAGTCCCTTGATCAGATATGGAGTGAACCACGAGAGGATGAGGGCAAGGCCGAAATAGGCGCCGAAATAACTACACCACGACGCGAGATTGGTCGGGCTAAGCAGCAGGGTACGATACGGAATCGCGTCGGCCAGCGCGGTCGCCCCAGACGCCGCCGATTCCTCGATCGGCCCCTCCTTGCCAAGGATGCCCCAGGCAGCCACCCACAGCAGCCCAGCGACGCCGAGCGCTCCGAAGGCATAGTGCCAGTTCCAGGTTGTAATGATCCAGTTCAGCAGCGGGACGGTGACGATGACGCCGAGCGAGGCACCCTGCGAGATGATCGCACTCGGAACCGCGCGCGTCCGGTCGGGAAACCATTTGTAGGTCGCGTGCAAGGCGACCGGATAGGCCGGGCCCTCACCGGCGCCCAACACGATGCGGCAAGCGATCAGCAACTCCATTCCAACCGTGCCCACCATCGGAACTTGAGTGAGCGCCCAAAGAAGGCCCATCGCCATCAAGGCCCATCTCGACTGGACCCGATTG
>JAFEFK010000073.1 GCA_018240625.1 Pseudomonadota bacterium | reverse complement strand
TTTTAGAAGGTGAGTGGTTCTGGGTTTGCCTTGGCTTGTGCAGGATCGAAGTTCTCTACTGTTCGAATGAAGGAATACAATGTTGAAAATTTTTACACCACTGGCCCTGCTTCTCGTATTGGGTTCAACTGTAACTATCGCGCGGGCTCAGTCGCACAGTGGGACTGACGCCGAGCAGCGCGCCTGCTCGCGGGATGTCACACGCTTTTGTCGTAAGGTCATCGATCAGGGTGATTTCACTATTCTGGCGTGCCTGAAGGAAAATCGTCCGAAATTGACCAAGGCTTGCAACGAAGTTTTGCTGAGCCACGGACAATAAGCGCGCGGGCGCACCCCGCGGGCCCAGATATTATGCCTGCGGATACCGTCATGGGCGATCTTCGGCATGGCTAAAAGGCGAAAGATAGCATTGGTTTAGCTCACGCTTTCCCTTATATGGGGGCGCGGGCGACCCGTCTGCCGGCATTTTGGAACCGGCGGGGCATGCCCAATTGCAATCCAGATCAACGTAGCCTGTCCCAATGCCCAGCGCGAACCAACTGCGATCCGGCAAGACCCATCGCGACGAAAATTTTCCCGTGGCGTCGTGGATTATTCATCCGCGTCATCGGGCCTTGATTCTCGCGTTTTATAATTTTGTCCGGACTGCCGATGACATCGCCGATCATGCGGAACTCGGCGAGAAAGAAAAGCTTGCCTGGCTCGATCTGTTCGAGGCCGAATTGCTTGGGCAGGGCGACACTCAACCTGAAGCCGTCAATCTCAGGCAGGCCCTCGCGCAACGAACAATGTCGCCTCGTCACGCCCTTGACGTGCTCAAGGCGTTCCGGATGGACGTCACCAAGCTGCGCTATGAGAACTGGGACGATGTGATCGACTATTGCCGCTATTCGGCGATGCCGGTTGGGCGGTTCATGCTCGACGTTCACGGTGAGAACACATCGACCTGGCCCGCGTCCGATGCGCTGTGCGCCGGCCTTCAGATCAACAACCACCTTCAGGATTGCGCCAAGGACTACAAGAATCTCAACCGGGTTTATCTGCCGCGCGATGCGCTGGCGGCATCCGGCGCATCGGTCGAGATGTTGGGCGGCGAGAGGGCCTCGCCTGCGCTGTTGCAATGTCTGCACGCTCTTGCTGTGCGAACCGAAGCGGTGCTGGACGAGGGCCGGTCCCTCGCGGTCGAGGTCAGGGATCTCAGGCTCGGGCTCGAGGTCGCGGTGATCCAGACGTTCGCCGACAGGATTGTCGCCCTGTTGAAGGTGCGCGATCCCCTCAGCGAGACTGTTCATTTGAAACCGCTGCAACTGCTCGGCTACAGCGTCGCCGGCATCACCGCGGAGATGCTTCGCCGCTCGGTGCGGCGGCGGCCGATGTCGAACCCGGCGGCCGGCGCATGACGATGGAAACCACCGCCGACGCCAGTTCCGGAGCCACCGCTTCCGGCAGTTCGTTCTACGCGGCGATGCGCATCCTTCCACGTGCGCAGCGCGAGGCGATGTTCCAGATCTACACGTTCTGCCGTTATGTCGATGATATCGCGGATTCCGACGGTCCGCGCGCGGAACGGCTGGCCGCGCTTCAGCAGTGGCGCGACGATATCGATGCGCTCTATCAGGGATATCCGCCGGAGCGGTTGCGCGATTATGTGACCTCGGTGCGGAAGTTCGGCCTGCGGCGCGAGGATTTTCTCGCTGTCATCGATGGCATGGAAATGGATGTGCCGGCGGATATCCGCGCGCCCGACGATGCCACGCTCGATCTGTATTGCGATCGCGTCGCCAGCGCTGTCGGTCGGCTGTCGGTGCGGGTATTCGGATTGCCCGAACAGGATGGCATTTTGCTTGCGCATCATCTCGGACGTGCGCTGCAACTGACCAACATTCTGCGCGATATCGACGAGGATGCCTCGATCGGGCGGCTGTATCTGCCGCGCGAAGGTCTTTTTCATGCGGGCATTACCAACTTCGATCTGGCAGCCGTCATCTCGAATCCGGCGTTGCCACGGGTTTGTGCGCCGCTGGTGAAACGCGCACGGGCGCATTTCGTCAAATCGGACGAGATCATGAACCGCAATTCGCGTCGTGCCGTACGCGCGCCCCGTATCATGTCGAAATATTATCACGCCATTTTGGATCTGCTGGAGCGTCGCGGTTTTCAGCCGCCGCGTCAGCCCGTTCGCCTGAGCAAGGCGTCGAAGATTGCTATTCTCATCCGGCACGCGTTCATCTGATGCAAAAAACTGTTCATATCATCGGCGCCGGAATTTCCGGTCTTTCAGCAGGCGTGCGGCTGGCGGACGCGGGCTATCTGGTTCGCGTGCACGAAGCGACGCAGTTGTTCGGAGGCCGCTGCCGGTCCTACTTTGACGGCGCGACCGGGCTCACCATCGACAACGGCAATCATCTTGTCCTGTCCGGCAATCACAGCGTATTGGCCTACGCGCGCAAAATCGGCACCGAGGCGGGTTTGCAGGGGCCGCCGAAGGCCGAGTTTTCGTTTGTCGATCTCGCTGTCGGCAAGCGCTGGAAGCTGCAAATCAACGATGGACGTGTTCCTTTCTGGGTGT
>JAFEFK010000739.1 GCA_018240625.1 Pseudomonadota bacterium | reverse complement strand
GAGAATGCCGTAACGCGACTGAAAAGGATTTAGGACATGCGCCTGCATCGCTTCGAGTGACGATCCGGGTTTGCTACCCTGACCGAGCGCCCAGTCGGGCCGGCATGACAACGGCGTATTCTGCGGATAACTGGTGAGGCTCAGGTTCAGGCGATCGAGAGCACGTACCCCAACCATCTCGCGCCAATAGTCGTCGAGATACGGAACGAGAGCGCTCATCCCCGGCACTGCCGGATGCAGATCGCAATCAATCGCTCCAGGATATGACCGTACAGGATCGCGAAGCGCTTCCTGGCGATTTCCTACCATAAGCTCTCCACGTGATCGGTGTTGGTATTTTGGAGATTGCTCGTATGTTGATGTGTCAATAAATGACTTGTCAAATGAAATTTGTGCGAGAGCAATCCGTCGCTGTTGGGTAAAGAGTGGAATTGTTATTCGCGATTCTGGTTCGCTCGGAGATTTGGATGCCCATGCATAATGGATCGGCCGCGCAGAACAGCGAGCTCGATCATTCAAGCTCGGTCGGGATACTGGCGCAGGAACAAATCGCTGTTCTGGTGTCGGTTCTCGGAGCACGCTTCAGCCGCGGCGCCATGACCTACTACCGCACAGCCTGGGATATTAGTACGGTGGAATGGAGACTGTTGCTGACGCTCAACCGGATTGAATCCCTCAATGTGAGCGCACTCTCGGACGCGGCCGACGTCGACAAGGCGGCAGCGAGCCGCAGTCTCGTACTGCTCCAGGAACGCAAGCTGGTATCCGTCGAGCAGACACGCTCGCGTGGCCGCGCTGCGATTGCAAAATTGACTGCTGAAGGGCGTAAGCTGACGGCTAAACTGGCCCAAGTCTCGCGCGAGCGCGAAGCGCGATTATTCAAGGACTTCACCGCTGCCGAGAAGGAACGCTTGAATGACCTTCTTCTTCGATTATCGCATGCGCTGGATAGCGATGACTGGAAGTACTGAACGCTTTCCTCTCAAGCCAACGCAGCATCGTGCGCGCTAAGACCCCGCCCCTCTCCATGGAATCTCTGATCCTTCGAGGCTTGATCGCCTCTATTTGATTTTTGCTCAGTTAAGTTCGCCGCTTTTTTTGCTCTCAGCTCACGTCTTCTGCTTCTGACCCATGAAGCAACTGATCGACGATTCGCTCGCCCGAACCGCAGTTGCCCCACCGCGTCATCAACTAGAATATCGATGACGCCGTTCAATGCCTGTACGGAATTTGGCCCGATGTCCCTCGGGCCTGAACCCCGCATCGGCAATCGCGGCCGCTGCCAGAAGGAGAAGCGGTCGAGACTCTTCACATGGATGCGAAAGCCTAGCCCGCAAGGTATCGTCAGCTACCGCTCTCGTTATGCACATAGCTGAAGAATAAATCCTTCCAATTGGACGTCGTGTCGTTGATCAGTCCTGCGCCGTGCATACTGTTGAGGAAAACGAGTACCTTCTGAGGTGCCGTCGTCCATTTGTTATCGGGGTTTTTGATAATCGCTTCAGCTTCCTCCGGCGACATCTTCAAATGGTCGGTAGCAATCCAGATGCTTGCGGCTTTCTTCGGGTCCGCATTGAT
>JAFEFK010000738.1 GCA_018240625.1 Pseudomonadota bacterium | reverse complement strand
GTTTCAGAACCGATTTCAACCTTCTAATCCGTTTTCGCTCCCAATGCCGTTCGATTGCCAGCAGATCTATCCGGAACGCTGATATGGATTTCGTGGCCTTCCCGGATGGCGAGGCTGGCGGCGGCAACTGCCGCCTCAAAGGCGGCTTCCTTGGTCTCGTATTCGTTCTTGGCGTCTCCGTCGTGAAGCACGGTCCAGCCCTGCTCGCGCGCGATTACGGCATATTGTGCAAGTCCCATCGTGCTATCCCTCGTCATTGACCGAGATTAATGCGGAGCCGGCGCAGGCGGTTAACCTCAGCCGACCACGGCTCATCCGTTACTTTTCGGGCTTATGCTGTTCATCGAGCGGTTTCACGGCCTTATTGCTCTCGGGCATAGAGTCCCGTCCTTGATCACCATTCGCGTCGGCGCCTCCCGACGTGGACGTTCCGCTGCCGCTTTTGTTCGGGGCCATTCCAGTCGTGTCATGCGACTTGGTTGCCGAACTGGCCGCGGGGCGCGGGCTGTCTGACGATCCCGCACTGCTTTGGGCGAAGGACCCCGTCGCGGAAAAGATGACGATAGAGGTCGCGAGGGCAATCACGTAAAGAGATTTCATTACCGCTCTCCTTTCCGTGACCAATCCCTGAGACCCCCTCAGGTTCCATCGGTGATCAAAGTCCGTCGCATCGGCCGATATCGCGGGGAACCAGACCCTGGCCGGTACGGTTGATTCTGTATGACCGAGCAAGCAACTCTCTATCGAATGGTTACTCCGGAACACGTCTGCCCGTTTGGCTTAAAATCACGCGATTTTCTCGAGCGCGAAGGATACGAGGTTCAAGACCATCAGTTGAAAAGCCGTGGGGAAACTGATGCATTTACGGCGAAGCTGAAGGTCGATACGACCTCTCAGGCCTTTATCGAGGGGAAATGAATTGGCGGCTATGATGACGTAAGGCGCTTCTTTAGACAGCATGTCACCAAGAAGCGCGAGGTAAGCTCCAGGCCATGCGCCAGAAACGCTTCGCGAAGATCGCGATTGTCGGACTCGGGAACGGTTGCGGCGAGGTAAGCTTCGGCGTCCGCGGGCGTGTCGCTCAAACCGGCAGCCTGCATACTGCGATTGACTGGGATCCATACCATTCCAGCGGACCACGCGCCGCAACGGCCGCCGCCGTCATGCCGCCCGAGCCGGCCCCGATAACGACCGCATCATAGCTGTCGACACAGATAACACCTTCGTGCTCCCCGGCGGCATTCGATCCCCTCATGCTCTCAGGCGACATCCGTCAGCGGCGACCTTCGGATTCAGGAGCCGTCCGATACCGTCAATCGTTGTAGCCGAACTCCGAAGACAATCGGTTGGCCGCCGCTTGAACGATTTTGGCGCGGCTTTGCAACGCCTGGATCGAGAGACGCCAGATCGGCCCCGAAATACCGATCGCTCCGATTACCTGTCCCGTGAAGTTCTTCACAGGCACAGCGACGCAACGGACCTCCGTATTGAATTCGCCATCGTCGAACGCCATGCCGCTCCTGCGCACTTCATCGAGATCGGCCTTGAGCGCATTTACGTCGGTGATCGCCTTCGGCGTCACCGCGAACAACTCGTTACGCTCCAGAAAACGGTCGAGCTGATCGGAACGCAGTGCTGCCAAAATCACCTTGCCGAGCGCCGTGCAATGTGCCGGGCGAACGACTCCGACGCGATCGGTCAATTGGAACGCTCCGGGCCCGGCTGTTCGCGCCACGACGACAACGGTGTCTCCCATCCGCACCGCGAAGTGACCACTCTCCCCGGTCTCGCGCGACAAATCCTCGAGAACAGGCGTCGCGAGGCTGACCATCTCGATCTCGTCGAGCGCGCTGGCGGCCAGGGCAAAAAGTGGCCGCCCGATACGATAGCGCTTTCCGTCCTTGATCTGCCTGATGTAACCAAGCGAGACCATCGTCTTGACGAGATGAAACGTCGTGCTGTTGTGAAGCCCGACCCGCTTGCTGAGTTCGGCAAGGCTGACGCCTTCCCGGCTCCGGGCCACCTCTTCCATGATCGAGAATGCCCGCGCCAGCGACTGGATACCGCCGCGCTGACGATCCTCGGCATCGCCATCGATATCGCGGATATCGTCGACTCGCACCTCGACGGGATCCTGACGCCGCCGCGCGGGAGGATTCTTTGCCTTCGTTTGCGTCCTCACATGGATCTCCACGAACCCTTCGGATTCTAACACGATTCTAGATGAAGGCCTGTGCCATCACAACATATTCGCAGCCGACACCTGTCATTCCTTCACCCGATCCGGTCAGACAGCAGCCTTGTCGTCGGTCACCGGAGAGGTAATCACGAGAAAAACGAGATCGGTCAGCCCGGAATTCGAGATGGCATGCTCCACCCCGGGCGGCAGGAAGATCACGTCGTGCTTGCGAACGACGCGATTCTTGCCGGCAATCTCCATCAAGCCCTCGCCCTCCAGAACATGGTAGATCTGCTCCTGAACTTGATGCTTGTGCCGCTCCACGTAAGCCATCGGCTGGTACATCGAGATGCGATAGTCGAGATGACGCGATTGCGCAGTTTCCGGCATCACCAGCGGCTTCGACAGCGCGCCGCCGAAGTGATTGGGGAATTCCCGCCACGGCACCTCCGCGATGTTCCGGATCGACGCACCATTGGTTTCGATGGCCATACGAGTTCTCCTATGATTTCCGCGCACGCATGAACATCACCGCTTGTTCGCCCGCGATTTTTCCAAATACCACCGACCGCAGCATCGATACCGCGTTAGGTGCGGTTCCGTGAAAATGCGCTGTCATCTCTCCGGCCGCGTAAAGCCCCGGAATCGGACGATCGTCCCGCAAGACCTCGGCCCGTTCGTTGGTGGCGATACCTCCGAACGTATATGCGATCGCGCCAACCAGCGGATAGGCGAGAAACGGCGGCTTCGCGATGGGACGGGCCCAGTTCGATTTCGGCGGCGTCAATCCCGTTGCGGCAAGACCATCGCAGCGGGTTGCATCGAAGCGAGCGGCGTCGCCGGTTGCCGCGGCATTGAACGTGGCAACCGTTCGCGCCAGAATCGCCGGCGGGATGTCGATCATTTGCGCCAGGCCTTCGATGGTTTCGGCTTCGAAAGGCGGGACATCCGAG
>JAFEFK010000737.1 GCA_018240625.1 Pseudomonadota bacterium | reverse complement strand
GTGATTTTTGAATTCGATCTAGATTTTGCTCCGTGAACTCAACGTGGCGACGCGTCCGATGTTCCGCAACGCGAATTACGGATTTGTCATGATCCGGGCCTGGCGGCGATCGGACCGCGCCATTTTGCCGCGCCCGTGCTGGACAACGTCGCGCCGGAATGTCATCAACCATGACACCTCGCGATGGATTCCGGCAAATGAAGCAGTTTTTCCTCAAGCTCTTTACCTGGTGGAACGGCCAGACCTTCGGCACGCAACTATGGACGTGGCGTTTCGGTGAACTGGTCGGCGAAGACGGGCAGGGCAACCGCTATTATCGGACGCGCGGCGGCAAGATCGATCCCACGCTCGGCTTTCAACGGCGCTGGGTCGTTTACAACGGCTACGCTGAGGCCAGCAGGATTCCGCCGGATTGGCATGGCTGGATTCACCACACGGTCGACGTGCCGCCGACCGAAGAAAATTATCGGCCGCGCGAATGGCAGAAGCCGCACCTGCCGAACATGACCGGCACACCCGCGGCCTACCGGCCGCCCGGCTCGACGCTGGCAAGCGGCCGCCGCCCGAAGGCGACCGGCGACTACCAGCCCTGGACGCCCGGATCCTAGTGTGGTGGTTCAGAAGTTCGCTTCACTTTCGCTGCAAGTCATTCAAGCGAACTTCTGAACCCAAACCACACTAGAAATCATGGGCTTGCTAGTGTCCCTTTGATTCCGGAGTTCGCATCAAAAGATCGCGACGAGTGCATGCGAACTTCGGAATCGGGACACTAGTGGTCCAATGGAATTGAATCGCACCCAAGCTCCGTTCGTCCCCGCGGACGCGGGGACCCAGACGATGCCCCCGAAGGCTTCGTCGCTCTGGATACCCGCCTTCGCGGGTATGAACGGGGTGGCAAAACGCTAGTGGCCCAATTCTAACATTCGCGTCCCTTCGCGTCTGGTCCGTTTGCGAATGTCAAATCCACTCCACTAGTGACGGCGCTTTTCCGGCGCCGTCGCACGCCTTCGATCTGCCATATCTGATTATAGCCGCGCTGCCGCGCGTTTGACGGCAGCGCTGCGCCGCTGTGCGCCCGCACTTAGTCTGTCTTTCAGGAGCGCGAGTACCTTTGCGGGTGCGGTGTCGGGCGATCCTGCATTGAACGGGGGTGCGGGATTGTATTCCATCCCCAACTGGATGGCTTCCGCGGTTAGACGGTCGGTCAGAATATCCGTCAGCGTCAGCGCAAAATCGATGCCTGCGGTGACACCGCCGCCCGTGATGCGGTTACGGTCGATGCAGACCCGGCTCTTCTCGGGTGTCGCGCCGAATTGTGAGAGGTAGTCCATCGCCGACCAGTGCGTGGTCGCGCGGTAGCCTATCAGCAGGCCCGCCGCACCCAGCACCAGCGATCCCGTACAGACCGATGTCACATAGCGCGCGCCGTCCGCCTGATGGCGGATGAAGCCGAGCGTCTCCTCGTCGTTGACCAGATCGTCCGTGCCGGCGCCGCCGGGTACGCAGAGCACGTCAAGCTGCGGGCAATCGGCGAAGGTCATGGTCGGCGTCAACGTCAGAACCGCGTCGCTGGGCACCGGCTCGATGCGTTTCCAGATCAGATGCACCGTAGCGCCGGGCACGCGCGCGAACACCTGAAGCGGTCCGGTGAAATCGAGTTGCGTCACCTTTGGAAAGATGAGCAGTCCGATGTGAAGCGGCGAGGTCATGACGGCAATCGCTCCAGCAGGTTTTGCTTGACCACGCGATCCTGCCATGATGCGCTTCTGTCTGAAATGGCGTATATCCCTCGTTTTCCGACATAGGGGCCTGATTCATGATCGGCGTGCTGGTCTTTCCCGGTTTCCAGTTGCTGGATGCGGCTGGTCCGATTTCCGCTTTCGAGGTCGCTGGCCGGCTTGCGCCGAAGCCGTCCGCGATCAAGCTGCTCGCGGTCAAACCGGGCGCGGTCAAAAGTTCGTCCGGCGTGGAAATGGTGGCGCGGGGTATCCGGTCGTCCGGCGCGATTTCGACGCTGATCGTCGCGGGAGGCGAGGGCGTGCGCGCTGCCGTGCGCTGCCGCAAGACGCTCGCTTTCGTGCGCGCGATGGCGGAGCGCGATGTTCGCATCGCCAGCGTCTGTTCCGGCGCCTACATTTTCGCGGAGGCCGGCGTGCTCGACGGGCGCCGCGCGACCACGCACTGGCAGCGCACCCGGGATTTCCTTGCCAGGTATCCCGACGTCAAACTCGAGTCGGACAAAATCTTCGTGCGCGACGGCAACGTCTGGACCTCGGCCGGCATCACCGCCGGCATCGATCTCGCGCTCGCGATGATCACGGAGGATTTCGGCGAGGACATCGCGCGCGAGACGGCGCGCCAACTCGTGCTGTATCACCGCCGCTCCGGCGGCCAATCGCAATTCTCGTCGCTGCTGGAATTGAAGACGCCGGCCGGCCGCTTTGGTCCGCTCTTGAGCTGGGCGAGGGAAAATCTCGATCAGCCGCTGAGGGTCGAGGATCTCGCGGAACGCGCCAGCATGAGTTCGCGGCATTTTGCGCGAGCGTTCATCGCGGAGACCGGCACCACGCCATCGAAGGCCGTCGAACGGCTGCGCATCGAGGTTGCGCGCGAACGGGTGCAGTCATCGGCCGAAGCCATCGAGCGGGTTGCGCTTTCCACAGGTTTCGGCGACCCCGAGCGCATGCGCCGCGCGTTCATCCGCGCGTTCGGCCAGCCGCCGCAATCGCTGCGCAGGGCCGCGCGCGCTGGTTAGAGCGTTTTCGTGCGAAGTGGATCCCGATTCGCGTCAAGAAAACGCGTCAAAGCAAAAACCTGGAGCCCCGTTCCGATTCCATCGGAACGGAAATGGCTCTGAAATGGCTCTAGTGTTTGACCGACGCGGCGAAGATGCCGGTGGCGAGATAGTTCGTCCCGGCGATGCCGACCTTGCCGCCCATCTCGCCAACGGGACTCGTGCTGCCCTGGAAGAAACTGCCCTGTAGCGCCATCGTCCGGTTTCCAACATTCCCGGCCAGCGTGCCGGCAAAATTGCGCGGGTCGTTCTG
>JAFEFK010000736.1 GCA_018240625.1 Pseudomonadota bacterium | reverse complement strand
TGTTCAGATATTAACGATTGGGGATGCGCTGGCCGTCAAAAACGAACGCGGTGCGGTCGGGAAAAAATTGCGCATTGCCACGGCACACGTCGAGGAAAGTAAATTCTTTCAGGGGCATCGAGTCCTCGATGTTATGCACGATCTATCTACCGCAAAGTGCTCCACTCGAAGAAGGTCTTCGAAGCCGTCGCTCGCAGCGCGCTTTGTCAACTCTCGAATTTTGGCTCACGTTTTTCGAGAAAGGCAGCGATACCTTCCTGTGCGTCTCGATGCATGAATAGGAGCGGAAAACCATCGATGGCGTGCCGTATCTCATCTCCACCGAGGCCGCGGTTGTAAAACGATTTGGCCATCTGCACCGCAAGCTTTGGTTTTGATGCAATTCGTTCGGCAAATGCCAGGGCGTCCGTGAGCAGATCGCCGTGAGGAACCACACGTAGTACGAGGCCTAGTCTGAATGCCTCATCCGCGCTGATTGGATCGCCGAGGATACTCATTTCTTTGGCCTTGGCGCGGCCGACCATATCGTGCAGGCGTACAATCGCAAAACCGGGCAGTAGTCCGAGCTTGATCTCCGGTACCGCGAAGCGTGCGCGATCCGATGCGATGATAAAGTCTGAAGCGATCGCGAGTTCAAAGCCACCGCCGAACGCAATACCATTGACGGCGGAGATTACGGGTTTGCGGCAATTTTCCGGTGCCGCTAATACCGCCAAAGCCTCGATCATAAACTTGCGTACTTTGTCCGGATCAAAGTTGAAGCCGCTAATATCGGCGCCCGCGCAAAATGCCTTGTCCCCGTTGCCGGTGATGATGGCGACGCGGACGTTGTCGTCTGCATCCACTTTCTTCAGGCCATCCAGAATACCCTCACGGATGCCTGTGCTGAGTGCGTTAAGCTTGCCCGGCTCGTCCAGCGTAAGGATGGCGATCTTCCCTTTAGTTTCATAGTTGACGCTGCCTAGTCTCATCGCAGTCTCCCTTACGTTATAGCGCCCTGTCTTTAGCGAAACGCGCTGAAATCCGGCTTGCGCTTCTCGAGGAATGCATTGGCGCCTTCCTGCTGTTCTTGTGTCGTAAAATAGGCGGGTGCGACCTCGCGGACGAGGTCATCCATGTCGCGCTCCATGATCGGCGCCATGTGATAGTAGAATGAGCGCTTCAGAATCTTCAGGCAAGTGGGGCTCAAAGCCAGGAGTTCGTCGCAATACTTCCGCACCTCGACGTCAAGTTCGGCCATCGGAACGACGGAATTGGCCAGTCCCCAGTCGAGCGCTTGTTTGGCGGTGTAGCGTCGCGCCAGCATCCAGAGCTCTCGCGCGCGCTTGTGGCCAAGCACATTGGCGCTGTGCGAGACGATGTAGCCTCCGGCCGGGGAGCCGACACGTGGACCATTCTGGCCAAAGATCGCATGCTCCGCGGCGATGGTGAAATCGCAGAAATAGGCGATGTGGTGTCCGCCGCCAATCGCGTAACCGTTGACACGCGCGATCACCGGTTTCGGGCATTCGACGATGTGGCGGTTAAAGTTGAATTTCAGTCCTTCGAGCCCGCTCTTGCCGCCGGCGTCCTTCTCCCAGTTGACGTCGCCGCCGACGCAGAACGCGCGCTCGCCGGAGCCGGTGAGGACGATGACGCCAACTGTTTTGTCTGCGGTTGCCTCGAGGATCAGCCGCTCCATCTCTACGATGTTATCGCCGGTAAAGGCGTTGAGGGTCTTTGGCCGATTGATGGTGATGGTCGCGACGTAGTCCTTGACGTCGTACAAGATCTCTTTTTCGGACACGATGGAACTCCATTTTGTTCTGGCGAAATTAACGGCCGACGTCAGCCGATCATGGTGTATCCGCCTGACACCGACAGGACCTGGCCGGTGACATGACCTGCGGCGGCGGACGAGAGGAACACTACGGCATTGGCAATATCGTTTGGGCGACCCAGCTTGCGCAGCGGCAGCGCCTTGGCGACTTTCTCGAATTGCTCCGCCGTGAACATTGAGTCTGGCTTTGTCCACATGCTGTTGGCGCCGACTTCTTCCGTATCCACGGGAACAGTGACGCCAGGACAAACGACGTTGCAGCGGATGCCATAGCGGCCGTTCTCTTTGGCAATGGTCTTCATGAAAGAATTAACGGCGGCCTTGACGCCACCATAGACCGCCTCGCGCGGCTCGCCCGAGCGGCTTGCGTCGGAACTGATCGACACGATAGCGCCGGCACCCTTCGGAATCATGATATCGAGCGCACATTTGGTGCAGTTAAGCACGCCGACGTAGTTGATCTTGATAATCTTGTCCCAGAACTCGGGCGTTGTTTGCGTAAAGAACATCAGCTGATCCCAGCCTACGTTATTGACGAGCACATCGACCGTGCCATGCTTATCGGTAGCGGCCTTGAACATGGCGTTTACCTGATCGAAATCGGTCACGTCGGTCTTGATTACCTGAATGCTGGCAGCGCCGTTCTTCCGCGCAAGTTCGGCAACTTTCTCCGCCTGCGCCTGGTCGAGATCGCCAACCGTAATGTTGGCGCCCTCGGCTGCAAACCCGAGCACAATGGCTCGGCCGATGTTGGAGCCGCCGCCAGTGACGACGACCGATTT
>JAFEFK010000735.1 GCA_018240625.1 Pseudomonadota bacterium | reverse complement strand
CGGTGATGGCGATGGTATGATGATCGGGCATTATGAATCCCTCGATGGTCAGATTTGGGGAAGAAAGCGGACCTGATCGCTCAGGTCCGAAGTTTGCTGGCGTTAATTCAACGCGGCGGAGGAGGCGGCGGCGGATCATCGTCATCAGGACCGTCGCGGTCGGCACGCGGTGGCGGCGGTGGCGGAGGGCCGCGATCGGCGCGGGCGCCGGGCCCATCCTTGGGTCCCTTGGGCCCCCTCGGCCCACGGTCGGGCGGCCCGAAAGCCTCGTTACGTCCATCGGCGTGAGCGAGCACGTCGGCATGCATGATGCCGCTGTCGAACCGGCCTTGCACGGTGACGGTCTCGCCCTTGGCAACCAAAATGCGATCCTCGCCGCGCGGTCCGGTATCGACCAAAGCGCGGCCGCTGCCGTCCTGCACCACGAACTTGTTGCCGAAGATCTCGGCGACCTCGCCCTTGATCGCGACCGGACTTCGCTCTGTCATCTTGTCGATCGGTACGGGCTGCAGCAGCATCACGCTTCGCGGCTGCCAATTCTGGGCGAGCCTCGTCCCGCCCGCGCCGAGCGCGGCGCCGGCGATCAGCACGACGGCGATCGCTGCTGCAGCGCCGGTCTCGCGTGTAAAGCGAATGCGGCGTTGCGGCGGTGGCAGCGCATTCGGTTCGGAGGTATTTCCAGTGTCGGTCATGTTCGGGTGTCCTTGTCCTCGTTGTCGATGCACAGACCGTACAGGACGACGCCCAATCCACTCTGAACCAAACCGTTCAGCTTCAGTTAAGCTTGGCCGCATAGCTCGATGCCCGTATTCAGGAGACATCCATGAAAATACTGCTGGTCGAGGACGATGCCCTGCTCGCCAGCGAGATTGCCGCCGCCTTGCGACGAGAGAACTTTGCTGTCGACACTGCGGCGGACGGTGAAGAAGGGCATTATCTCGGCGACACCGAAGCCTACGATGCTGCCGTGCTCGACCTCGGCCTGCCCAAGATGCCGGGCGCAACCGTCCTGCGTGCCTGGCGCAAGAGCGGCCGGCAGTTGCCGGTACTGATCCTGACGGCACGCGACGGCTGGACCGAAAAAGTCGACGGCTTCAAAGCCGGTGCCGACGACTATTTGACCAAACCGTTTCGTGTCGAGGAATTGATCATGCGGCTGCGCGCGCTGGTCCGACGGTCCGCCGGACATGCCGCTCCGGAAGTCGCCTGCGGCCCTTTGACCTTTGATGTTCCAACGGGTGTCTTCGAATTCAATGGCTTGCCCTTGAAGTTGACGGCGCTGGAATGGCGGGTGCTGCAGGCACTGATCATGCGCAAGGACGTCATCTTCGATCGGATCGAACTCATGGAGAAAATCTATGAAGGCGACGCCGGAACAGATTCCAACTCACTGGAAGTGATCGTCGCCCGGCTGCGCCGCAAGATCGGCCATAACATGATCGAGACCGTGCGCGGTCACGGATACCGGTTAACGGCGGGTCAGGCATGATGTGGCGGGACGCGTCGCTCAGTCGGCGCCTGCTGACAGCCGCCGGGGGGTTCATCGCAGTGGCGCTGCTGATCGCCGCCGTCCTGATCGGCTTCGTGCTGCATCGTTTCGTGCAGGGCCAGATCGACCAGCGGCTCGACACCCAGATCGTATTTCTCACGTCGATGCTGCGTATCGACGGCAATGGAAGGATCAGTCTCGCCGGCAATGCCGATGGTCCTCCGTTCGAACGGAAGCGCCGCGGCTGGTACTGGCAAGTGACCGGACCAATCAACACGTTGCGTTCCGCCTCGCTGGACGGCGCCGATCTCCGCAATCCCGTGCTGAGAGACATCGACGAGAGGAGACCGCCGCCACCGATGAAAGACCACGATGCGCCGGAGGAACGGCCGCGACCCGCGGACGGGCCGGGTCCGGACAACGATCATTTGCATTACCGGATCAAGCAGATGAAAGTCGGAACGACCGACGTCATGGTGGTTGTGTCTGCGCCGCGCGGGGCGGTGCTTGGGCCGTTGCGCGAGGCCATGACCACGCTCGGAATTTCCCTGGCATTGCTGGGTCTGGCGCTGGTGCTTGCGATGGTGCTTCAGATCAGACTTGGGCTGCGGCCGCTCGAACGGCTCCGCCGGGCGCTGGCGGATGTACGCAACGGCGGGAGCGAGCGTGTCCCGTCGCGGCAACCGCAAGAAATCCGGCCGGTCGTAGATGAGCTCAACGCGCTGCTCGATCAGAATGCCGCCAACCTCGAACGCGCACGTCGCCACGTCGCCAATCTTGCCCATGGGCTGAAGACACCCTTGGCGACCCTCGCCATCGCGACGTCCATAGAAAGCCCGCGCGATCCCCTCATGCTGCAGCGTCTGGTCACACAGATGGAACGCCGGATCCGGCATCATCTCGGTCGCGCGCGCATGGCCGCTCTCAACGGTCCGGCACGGGCGCAGACGCAGATCGCGCCGCGGCTGCAGGATCTCGGCGACGTGCTCGGCAAGATCCACTCCGACCGGTCCATCGCATTTTCCATGGACGTTCCGGTCGACCTGGCTGTTGCATGTGAACAGCAGGATTTTGACGAGATGGCGGGCAACCTGCTGGACAACGCGTTCATATGGGCGCGAACAAAGGTGACCGTAAGCGCGGTACGCGATGACGCGATGCTGCACATTATCGTCGACGACGACGGGCCAGGCCTGGCAGTTGCGCAGCGCGAACAGGTCTTGAGGCCGGGCGAGCGATTGGATGAGGCTGCGCCCGGATTCGGCTTCGGACTATCGATTGTAAGCGAATTGGCGGAGCTCTATGGCGGCAGCATCGAGTTAGGTGAAGCCCCGCTGGGAGGTTTGCGCGCGATGTTGAGACTTCCGGCGGGATCGCCGAATTAGCCTCAAACGGATCGCAATAGACCATCGCTGTTGCGAGCGTTACATCGGACAACGAAAACCGAAAAATCCATGCGGGTTGGTGTCCCAACGCAGCCCAAGCGAGCACGGTATTGCAAAGTTCACTGTAAAGCGGCGCGCTCCGGACGCGGATCAAACATCGCGTCAGAGCGCATGCATCAGGGGTTCATGAGCAGCCAGCGCGATCGCCGCCACGCCTGTCGAACTGCCCAGCTAGTATTCGCCGCCCGATACAGGCCTATTTGAATCGGCCGGGTTATCGCGGCCCTGACTTACTTTCTGCAGGTAAGCGACGAGATCGCGGCGAGATGGGGCGTCGAGCACACGCACCGGCATGCGAACGCCCGGCACAAATGACTTAGGATCGGCCAGCCACCGATCGAGACTGTCCGTAGACCAGGTGAGCGCGGCGCTCTGTAATGCCTGCGAATAATGATAGCCGGCGGCAGAGCCGGCCTTGCGGCCGACGACGCCGCGCAGCATCGGTCCAGTCTTGTTGCTGTCCAGCGCGTGACAGGCGCTGCAACGCTGGGTGAACAGTTGCTCGCCATGGATTGCATCCGGCGTGGCGTTAGCCTCGAACCGCGCAAGATTCTTGGCCTGGTCGGGGTTTACGCTGCGCAACAACGTATAACTGAGGGTAATCGTGTCGACTTGGGCGTTGTCTGAATCTTTTGCAAAGGCCGGATCGACATAGAACACGACCGGCATTTCGACTTTCTGATGCGGACCTAGACGTTCTTCGTTGAAGCAGAAGCATTGAATCTTGTTGAAATAGGCGCCGCTGGTCTCCGGCGTGACGTTGAACGTAGCGTGCGCGACGATCGACTCGCTGCCAAGATTCTCGGCGGTGAAAAATACCAGCTTCTGCTCGCCGAGACGGACGGTTACGGATCGCTGCTCCGGTTCGAACCGCCACGGCAAGTCAGGCGCGACGTTGCTGTCGAACGCAACGGTGACGGTCTGATCGGAGGATGTGGTCGGATCGGAATATGCCCGCTGCGTCGTGCCGCCGTATCCGGTGGCTCCGCAGAATGCCCGGTACAGTTCCGGCGCATAAGCCACCAGCCCCGCCATGATGCCGAGAACGACGAAGCAAGGCAAAAGAACGTTCAGGTGTTTCGGGTAGCGCGGCTCCATCTTCATCCTTCAGGCGGGCCGCCTCCGGCACCGCCGGTGATGTAAATCGATGCGGCGTGGCCGTCCACCGGGAAGAGATCAAACTTTCGTGGAGCCGGATATCAGGGCTTTTTGACCGTTTGAGGCGCTTGTGAACGGGCGGTTCGTCAGCGCTCGTACGGCCCCACATCGGGTTCGCGCACAGCGCATTCTATAACGGCACGCTGAGCTTTATCTACGATGCCAATATCGCGGAGGCGCCGGGCAGGTTTGGCGACTGGTTTTTTCACCGGGGATCGGCGGCCTGCCCGTCGTCTATCTCGTCAAACGCTTTACGCCGAAGGCCAGGGAACACGGCATCCCCTGAAGTAGTGGACGCGGTCTTCTACAAGCATGGAAACAGCCGCGCGTTCGTCGAAGCGGCGCGCGATCTGATTTCGGCTGTCATCGTGCATGCTCCGCCGAACAGCACCGAACTGGAAATTGAGACCCGCGGAAGGCTGACGAAATTGATCGGACTGCCGGCGTTCCCGAACAGTTCTGCTGTATTGGGAAAGGTGGTAGCGAGAGAGGGACTCGAACCCCCGACCCCAGGATTATGATTCCCGTGCTCTAACCAGCTGAGCTACCTCGCCACGGCGTCCATCGTCGGCACGAGCCTTGAGAACGCGCGGCATATAAGAAGTCGCCCAACGGCCTGTCAAGCAAAGCGGCAAGATACGACAACATATTGCTGGATAGCGACTATTTCGGGCGCACGGTCGGATCGCCACCGGGGCTGCCTGGTGGCGGAATGACCGGCGTGTTTCCGCCCTCTGGCGTCGGCGCGCGAATCTCCGGATCAACACCCGTTGGCGGGCAGATCACGCCGTCGGATTCCGCAAGTTTGTCGCCCAAGGACTCGCGAGCTTGCCCCGTCGTATCGCCTTTCGGCGCAGCCGTGCCGTGGGGAGCGCAGGCTGCCGGGTTTGCAGCTACCGGCGCCGACGGAGCCGTTTTCGCGGGTGGCGTGGCCGGCGTCGGAGGTGCCTGCGCAAACGCCAAGCTTGAGGCGGCAAGAAGCGTCGGCGGTGACAGAAGAAGAGATGTGATTTTCATCCGCATGCAGGTTCAACCCACGTCCGCGCCGGATGTTCCGCAGGGAACCCGCGCCGGGTTTAGGACTTGCGGTAGCGGATCAAGGAAAAATGCCCCATCGGCGGCATTGGGCGCCGTTCGGTCAGCGTGATACCGCCATGTTGTGCGGCCCAGGCCACGAGGCGCGCCCACGGGAATTCCGGACGCCAGCCAAGCCGCCGCGCCAGCGGCGCGAACGCCAGTTCGAACAGGCGGCGCGGCCCGCTTTCGGCGCCGATGTGATTGACCAGGATCAGTTCGCCGCCCGGCTTCAGCACGCGGATAAAATCGTCCAGCGTCGCTTCCGGATCGGGCACCGCGGTGATGACGTATTGTGCGACGACTGCGTCAAAAAACGAATCCGCGAAGGCAAGATTCTTGGCGTCCATGACCGCCAGCGTTTCGACGTTGCTCAGCTTGAGCGAGCGCACCCGTTCCTGCGCCTTGCGCAGCATCGGTTCGGAGATATCGACGCCGCAGAGCTTCGTCGTGCGGGAATAATCCGACAGCGACAGTCCGGTGCCCACTCCGACATCGAGGATACGCCCGCCGATCTTGTCGGCTTCCGCGATGGTCGACTGGCGACCGTGGTCGAACACCTTGCCGAACACGAGATCGTAAACCGGCGCCCAGCGGCCATAAGCCTTGGCGACCCCCGCGCGGTCGATATCGTTGCCCATGATTCTCCGCGCGCCCCTGACGTCTATCCGCGCAATTCCGCGACAAGGGGCTGTGCCGACGTGCTGTTGTGATCAGCAGTTTCGTTCGAACGCTTTGCCGTCGCGCGTGCGATGAATCCACCGCCGAGTACCCGCGCCTGTCCGTCCGGCGCATCGTAGAACACACAGGCCTGACCGGGCGATACGCCCTCCTCGCCGGCCACAAGCTCGACCTCGTAGCGATCATCGACGGCGCGCAGCCAGGCCGGCTGCGGCTTGCGCGTCGAACGCACGCGCACGAACATCTCAAGCCCCGCACCGACGGCGCGATCGAGCGCGCCATCACCGATCCAGTTGACGTCACGCAATACGATGCGATGCATCGTCAGCGCTTCTCGCGGACCGACAACGACACGGCGGGTCGCCGCATCGAGGCCCACTACGTAGAGCGGCGCGTTGGAGGCGATGCCCAGTCCGCGGCGTTGTCCGACTGTAAAATGCACGATGCCGTCGTGGCGACCGATGACGTGGCCACCGAGATCGACGATGTCGCCGGGCTCCATCGCGTTCGGCTTCAGCCGACTGATGATATCGGTGTAACGGCCGGTCGGCACGAAACAGATGTCCTGACTGTCGTGCTTGTCGGCGACCGACAATCCGAAGCGGCGCGCCAGTTCGCGGGCCTGCGGTTTCGTCATGTCGCCCAGGGGAAAGCGCAGGAAATCGAGTTGCTCGCGGGTCGTCGCAAACAGGAAATAACTCTGGTCGCGATCGGCATCCGCCGCGCATATCAGCGCGCGCGATCCGCCGGCGAGGCGGCGGGAGGCAACGTAATGACCGGTTGCAAGTGCTGAAGCGCCAAGCTCGCGCGCGGTAGCGAGCAGATCGCGAAATTTGACCGAGCGGTTGCACTCGATGCACGGCACCGGCGTTTCACCGGACGCGTAGCTGTCCGCGAAATTCTCGATCACGGATTCGCGGAAGCGGCTTTCATAATCCAGCACGTAATGCGGAATGCCGAGGCGTTCGGCGACATCGCGGGCGTCATGGATATCCTGCCCGGCGCAGCAGGCTCCCTTGCGGTGGGTGGCCGCGCCATGATCGTAGAGCTGCAAGGTGATCCCGATGACGTCATAACCCTCGGACTTCAACAGCGCGGCCGTCACCGATGAATCGACGCCGCCCGACATGGCGACCACGATCCGCGTGTCCTGGGGACGGCCTACTAGATCCAGACTGTTGAGCATTGATCCCGTCATTCGTGAGATCGCGCGAGGAGCCGCCTTTTGCGATCGGGAACTTTCGCGGCAACTTCGAAGCCGATTTCCGCTCCGCCGGGCCGTCTGAAAGATCAGCCTTTAATATAGTCCGTATTCCCGCGAGGCAATCGCGGCCGACGACGACCTGACCGGCGGCAAATCTTGCCGCCGGGCAGAAAAGAAGCAGCCAAAAGGACCCGATCAGGTGCCGGCGCATCCCATCAATACCTTGAATTTGCTAGATATTTACCCATTTTGATCGCTGGCCCGGTCCTTGCTGTTCTTTCCCCAGTTCATCGTGAGGGGTACCGTGCTCAGCGTGACATCAGATGCCACCGCCAGCGTGTCGTTCCAGAACGCGCGGCAGAAGCCCGCGCGGGACGACCGGTCGCCGCCGAGCGACAGCTTTGGGGCTCTGGTGGATGCCAATGCGCAGGCGTCGCAGACCGTGAGCCCCTCAAATTCATCGGATCCGCAGGGTGCGAGCCCCGACCGGCGGGCGTCCGATGTGCCTGCAACTCAGCCGCGCGGCGACGCCACCGCGGCGACCGATGACAACAGCCGGCCGCGCGACACCCAGACTTCAGGCCAGCCGCCGGCCGATTCCGCCATCGCAGCAGGCCCGGGTATTCAAAAACCTGCCGCCGCGACGGATGAATCGACCAGCGTGCCCGGTCACGCCACCAAACCGGCAAGCACCAAGGTCGCCACAACCAAGGAAACCACAGACGCGACAACGGCAGACCCTGCCGCATCGCAGCCCATCGCAACACCGATTGCCGTCGCCGTGACGGTTACGGTTCCTATGGCGGCGACGCCGACAACCGCCGCCAAAACCGCGGGCGCCGCCGCTGTGGCCGGTTCGGTAACCGATGCGCCGCAAACCGCCGCGATATTGCCGGCACAGACTGCCGAAACGGGTGCAACCACAACATCGATCGCGCAGGACACCAACGCCACACCCGCTGCCCAGCAGACCAACCAGACGGCTACCGCACAGACCGGCTTCGCGGCGGGCGAGGCTGTTGCAACCACAGTCGCCGCAGCAACACCGGTTACAGCGAAGGCAACCGCGAAGACGCTGGACAATGCGCAGTCCGTCAAGGGGACATCACCCGTCACGACTGGACCTCAACCGGGAACGACGGCCACGGACGCGGCAATTGCGCCTGCCACAGCCACCGGTACGGTCGCACAGCATGACGCCGCGACCGGCAATCCCAAGCACGACACGTCCACCACGGATTCCGCGAAGAGCGCCTCACCCGGCACCGGCACACCCGTCGCGCAATCGGCAGCGCAGCCGCAGCACGCCGCGCATACGACGGACACTGCGACGTCGACGCAAACTGGCCAGACCGACGCCAGCCAGCAGGTCATCAACACCGCGATTCCGCAGCCGCAAGTACAATCCACGACGGGCAATATATCCGGCGCGACGCAGTTCAACGTCACGGTCGCCACCGGCGCCGCGGTGCCGCTGAACGGGCTCGCGGTCCAGATCGCCTTCACGGCGCAGAGCGGCAAAAGCCGTTTTGAAATCCGGCTCGACCCTGCCGATCTCGGCCGCATCGACGTCCGGCTGGACGTCGATCGCCAGGGCCAGGTTACGTCACATTTGGCGGTCGAGAAGCCGGAAACCCTTGCGATGCTGCGGCAGGATGCGCCGCAGCTTCAGCGCGCATTGCAGGACGCCGGATTGAAGACCGGCGATGGCGGTCTTCAATTCAGCCTGCGGGATCAGTCTTCGCAAGGCCAGACCGCACGCGATGATACCGGCCGCAATGCGCAGCGGCTGATCGTAACCGAAGACGACCTCGTTCCCGCGGCGTCCGCCGGGCGAACCTATGGCCGGATGCTCGGATCGAGCAGCGGCCTCGATATCAGGGTTTAAGGAGACGAACATGACCACGTCCGTAGGCTCAGCAATTCAGCAAGTCGTCTCGGGGACCACAACCCCGCCCGCCTCAACGTCCGGCACGTCAACGTCGGCGACCGACAACACGACGCTGGCCGGCAACTTCCAGACCTTCCTGACGCTGCTGACGACGCAGTTGCAGAACCAGAACCCACTCGATCCGCTGGACACGAATCAATTCACCCAGCAGCTCGTTCAATTCGCGGGTGTCGAGCAGCAACTCAAGACCAACGACCAGCTGTCGAGCCTCGTATCATTGCAGCAGACCGCGCAATCGACCCAGGCGCTCGGCTTCGTCGGCAAGACCGCGGTGGTCGACGGCAGCACCGCGACCATGACCAACAGCGCCGCCACATGGCAACTCAACATTCCCAGCAATTCGACATTGAACGTCACAATCGCCAACAGCACCGGCCAGACCGTCTTTTCGAACGCTTACCCTGTAAGCGCAGGCAACAACCAGAGCTTCAGCTGGAACGGCCAGGGCAACGACGGTACCCAATGGCCCGATGGCAAGTACACAATGACCGCGACCACGACGGATGCCTCCGGCAACACGGTCGGAGTATCGCCTCAGATCCAGGGCGTTGTGAACTCCGTGGATCTCACGCAGACGCCGCCGCTGCTCTCGATCGGCGGCCAGACCTACACGGTCAGCCAGATCAAAAGCATCGTGAACTGACGCTGGCGGCGAGGCACAAACCCGCCGCGGCAGGTTCCCACCATTTCCACACGCGAAATACTCGACCCCCTTGGGCGCCAGAACGGCGCCCAAGACCGTTTTACGAGGCATCTCCAAGGAGAATCGTATTGAAGCCTTGGGCTTAGGCAAATTTTAAGTCGCGGCGCGTAGGGTGCCTCG
>JAFEFK010000734.1 GCA_018240625.1 Pseudomonadota bacterium | reverse complement strand
ATCCATAAGCGCCGCCTTCTCCGAGGGCTGCGACCTTCAGCGGAAATTCGGCGCCGCAAATACCCGGACCTGAAATCGGGTTGATGCGCACGAGATCGGCGGTTTCCTTGACTGCACCGGATTTCAGGCATGCGGCTTCGGCCTCGGCCCGCCACGGTTCCCGCTCCGCAGTTTGAAAGAAACCGCGTCCGCAACCAGCCAGCGACACAAGGACGAGGGAGCCCACAAGATACAAGGCAACTCTGCGCGTCATCCGCGCACGTTCGACCAATTTATTTAAGGACTCTTCAACGCATTGGGTTCAGTCATTTTTAACCAATTTGCCGCGGTGCAGCAGATGGCGCGCGGAGGAAATAGAGCAGCGCGGCTGACTTTTATGGCCGGGAACAGGTTGCTAGTCTGGGCGTTGCAACGAACCAGCGGCGCGAACCAAGGGAGCTGTCCCATGACTTTCGTCGGCAACATGAGCGTTGTGACCGCCTATGTCGCTCTCGCCTTCGTCGGAGCGATTGTGTTGGGCTTTATCTGACAATCTGGCTGCGTTTTTCTGTTCTCATCCGGTCTCGTCTTGCCTGCTGCGGTCCCGGAAGGCCCGGACCGCGGCAGGCATTTTTTGCAAGTCGCGGATCGCCGTGAGTGCGCCACGACTCATTCACCGCATGTTCAGGCAGTCACGCCTCAACTGACCGCGCCATCCAATTCCGCTGGGGCTTTTCAATCGTCATGCTTCGCCAGATCGGATACGCCGCCGGCATCGCGTGGTGCCTGACCCTCCTTGCAGGATCGCCGGTGATCGCGCAGCCGGCACAGTCCGCGGACCCGGCCCCGAGCAGCGAACCGATCGGAAATGTCGCCACGCTTCAGGGCGAAGCCACCGTCACGCGCGACAAGGCTTCGACGCCGTTGCATCTCAACGACGACGTCTACAAGAACGACGTCCTGCAGACGTCCGCCAACTCGGCGCTCGGCGTCACCTTCAACGACGCGACCACGTTCAATCTTGACGCCAACGCAAGCTTCGCGATCGACGATTACGTCTATGACGATAGCGCCGGCGCCAAAAACGCCGCCCTGTTCAGGGTTGCGCTCGGCAAGGTTGCCTTCGCCGCCAGCGCGGTCGCAAAGACCGGCGACATGAAGATCGCAACACCGACCGCGATCCTCGGCATTCGCGGCACGACCGGTGTGATCGAGGTCCCGGCCAACGCCTCGGCCGCCAACCCGGACGACGTGGCGATCAAATTGTATCCGGACGCCGACGGCAACGTCGGCCGCATCGAGATCAACGGCCGCGACGGGGCGCGGCTGGGGTTTCTGACGCAGGGCTCGACCGGCTTTGCGATCCGCCGCGGCGCAGGCGCACGCTTTGCCGCGGTGCCGCTGCAAATCTCGCCACAGCAGACCTTGCGCGATCAGGGATTCGTCCGGCGGCTGTTCGCCTCGCAGAATGTGGGACGCCGGATCGTCACGCAGCAGCGCGCCTTGCGCCGAAACAATCCGTCACGCTTCAACAATCCGTCGCAGCGACCCGGCTTGCAGTCGCCATCCGGTGCCCGGCCACGGCCGGGGTTGCAACAGCGGCAGGATTTCCAGAACAGGCCCGGCGCACCCGGAGTGCGGCAGCCCGGATTACGGGGCCGGCCGCTCCTGCAGCGGCGCGGCGCACCGCCGCCCCGGAAGCCGCGCCGCGGGCCGCGGTAGCGTGCAGGCTACGCAACGCGCCGAACGCTCCGAATTGACGTTGCGTAAACCCGCCGCTT
>JAFEFK010000733.1 GCA_018240625.1 Pseudomonadota bacterium | reverse complement strand
GAGGTCGCAGCGTTGCGATGGCTCGACACCTCGGCCGAAGTGGTCGTGGTGGTCGCTCTTCTGGCTGAACTCGTCCTGGTTCTCGCGAATGTGGTCGCGCGGATCTATTTCCAGCACTCGTTTCTGTGGACGGACGAGGTCGCGCGTTTGGCGCTGTCGATCCTGGCCTTCATCGGCGGCGCTGTCGCCTATCGCCGCCGCGATCATGCGTTTGTGCGCGTCATCCTGAGCCGGTTGCCGAAGAGAGGCGAGCGGGGTTGCCTTGCCCTAGCAGACGTCGTGGTTTTATTCGTCTCCGGAGTGACCTGCTACAGTTCGATCGACTTCATCACGTCGAGCTGGAGTGAACTGACGCCGATTCTGCAATTGCCGGCAGCGCTGATTGCGATGCCGCTGCCGATCGGCCTCGTCTTGCTGATGATTTATGCGGCCGTGAACCTGAAGCGCGATCATGGCCGCATGGCTATCGGCGTCGGCATTGGCTTCGCCGCCGTCGTTACCGCTGCAGTCCTCACTCAGGACTACTGGCTGCCCCTGCTCGGCGACAACGCCGCTATCATCGCTGCATTGTCGCTGTTCTTCGCTGCGATCCTCGCCGGCGTTCCCGTCGGTTTCGTGCTGCTGCTGGCGACTGCGACCTATCTGTGGGGTACCGGTGCGGCGTCGCTGGTTGTGCTGCCGCAGACCATGGTCAACGGGACCGGCAATTTCATCCTGCTGGCGGTGCCGTTCTTCATTCTGGCCGGTCTCGTGATGGAGCGCGGCGGGATCAGCGTCCGCCTGGTTCAGTTCATTCACGCGCTGGTGGGTCACATGCGTGGCGGTTTGCTCCAGGTCACCGTCGGCAGCATGTATCTGGTCTCGGGCCTGTCTGGCTCGAAGCCGGCCGACGTCGCCGCGGTAGGCACCGTGATGCGCGACGAACTGACCGAGCGTCATGGCGCGGCCGAGGGGGCGGCCGTTCTCGCAGCATCAGCAGTGATGGGCGAAACCGTTCCGCCCAGTATTGCCATGCTGATCGTGGGATCGATCACCAACGTTTCGCTCGGCGCGATGTTCATCGGCGGTATCATTCCCGCGGCGGTCATGGCGCTGTGCCTGATGGGTATGATCTATATGCGTGCCGGTAGCGCTTCGCGGCTGCCGCGCGCGAATCTCGATGCCGTTGCGCGAGCAGGCTTCAGCGCTATCCTTCCATTGCTGATGCCGGGTCTGCTGATGGCAGGCATCCTGCTCGGCATTGCGACTCCGACCGAGATCGCGGCGCTCGCTGTCGTTTACGGCATCCTGCTGTCGGGGCTTGTGTATCGCGAGATGACGTTACGCAGTTTCATACGGATCGTGATCGATACCGCCGCATTGACCGGTGTATTGTTGTTCATTTTTGCGGCTGCATCGAGCTTTTCGTGGACGCTGACCGTCGCGTATTTGCCGCAGCGGCTGGTTGCGCTGCTGCAATCGGTCGGCGACAGCGCCACGATCTTCATGACCTGCTCAATCGTGCTGCTTGTGCTCGTCGGTGTGCTGCTCGAGGGGCTGCCATCGTTGAACGTGCTTGCGCCGCTGTTGATTCCGATCGCGGGCAAGCTCGGCCTGAGTGAACTTCATTATGCGCTGGTTCTTATCATCGCCATGGGGATCGGCGGCTTCATGCCGTTCGCAGGCGTCGGCTTCTACGTCTGTTGCGCGGTGATGAGATGCGACATCGAGACCGCTTCGCGGGCAATGCTGCCGTATCTCCTCGTCCTGATCGGAGGCCTGCTGATTGTCGCCTTCGTGCCGTGGCTGACGCTGTTTCTGCCGCACTATTTCGGGTTTCGCGGATAACAAACCGTCCGTGGTATCGCGGACAATAAACGTAAGGAGGATACGATGGATCGACGATTATTTCTCAAGACCGGCGCGAGCATTGCCGGGCTGACGCTGGCGGCTCCGCACATCGCTCGCGCTGCGACAACGACACTGCGCTTCGCACATTTTGCTGACGAGAATCATCCGGCGAATATCGCTGCCAAGCAGTTTGCCGCCAACGTC
>JAFEFK010000732.1 GCA_018240625.1 Pseudomonadota bacterium | reverse complement strand
GAGCAGTCCCCACCACGAGCCCAGCGCTATTGGGATGCCAGCGAACATCACCAGTGCACCTGCATACATCGGATGTCGCACGCGCGCATAGGGGCCGGTCGTAATGACGGTCTGGTCCTGCGCGACCTCGATGGTCGCCGATGTAAAACTGTTTTCACGAAACACCCGATAGATCGCAAACCATCCGAACGCCATCACGGCATTGCCGAGAAGCGCAACGATGGCCGGCACGTGCGACCAGGTGAAGCGGTGGTCGAGGGCAGGGACCACCAGCAGCGCGATAAATCCCGCTGACGCGATCAACATGATCAGCTTTTGCGCCGGCTCCTTCTCCGCGAGCGGACCGCCGCGCATCCGCCGCTGCAGCAATGCCGGGTCGTTGCGCAGCATGTATAGCGTCAACACCAGCGAGGCCATTCCGTAACTCGCTAGAAAAATCCAGCCCTGCCAGTAATCGAAGGTGCCGGCTGTCCCGAATAACACGCACGCCATCACCACGATGACGATAACGAGGCTACCGAACGCCCTTGCGCCGAGATGCTTCATGAATCGACCTCCGTCAGACGAACATGTGCCGCCGGCGCGCTCTGCCTTATCCCCTTCGTCGTGCATTCGCCGCGATCGACATCAGCGCACGCTGCGCGATGACGGGCGCCAGCGACGATTGCTTGCGCACGTCCAGTGCAGCGGTTGCGAGCTGATCCATCACCTGCACCAGCCGCGCGGCGCTGAAATTGCGCAGCGCCGTTTCAACGACCGTCTTGCGCGAAAAATGCAATCGCGGAAATCCGCTCTCGGCGGCTGACGACGCCGACGCGCCGCTCTCCATCAGAAGCGCTGCTTTGTGCAGGGCGGCGACCTGCCGCTGGGCGGCCGATATGATCAGCCCAGGATAAGTGCCGGCAATCATCGCCTTGGTGAATTCGGTCTCGACCGTGGCCGCCTGTCCGGCGAAGGCGCCGTCGACGATGGGATCGAGCTTGAAGTCCGACGCATCGGAGACCACCGCCATCACGTCATCGAGTGTGACCTCGCGCTGCCCGTGCGCATAAAGCGCGATCTTGCGCAGTTCGTTGCGCGAGGCCTGACGGTCGCCGCCGAGCAGCGACATCAGGGCGGCACGCGCGTCGGCTGCGATCTTCAGGTTCGAGACGCGCAGCTCGTCGTCGATCAGGCGCGCAAGATCGCGCTCGGTGTCGGGGTAGCAGGCGATGGCAACCGCGGTCTTGGCGCGCTCGCAGGCCTTGCGCAGCGGCGCCTCGGGCCGCAACTCGCCGGCCTCGATCACGATACGGCAATCCTTGACGGCGGACTCCGCCAGCGCATCGACGCCGCTGGCAAAGCTGCGGCTACCGGCCTTGACGCGGATGGCGCGGCGGCCGCCGAACAGCGGCACCGTCATGGCTTCATCGACAAGCCGCGACGGCTCGGACGCAAGATCGTCGCCGTCGAGTCGCACCAGCGAAAACGGATCGTCGGGATCGTCGACGGCCGACGCCATCAAGGCGTCCGCGCGCTCGCGCACCAGGCCCGCGTCGGGACCATACAGCAGGATGATGGGACGTCCGGGATCAGGCCGGGCGAGGAAGCTGTCGACGTCTTTTCCGCGCAGCGCGACCATGGTCAGCCCGTGCTATTAATTTCGTCATTGCGAGGAGCGTAGCGACGAAGCAATCCAGATTCACTTAGCCTTCTGGATTGCTTCGCTTCGCTCGCAATGACGAAGCGACGATGCTGCATATCTCGAAGAGCCGAAATCCGCTTACATGCCAGAGTAGAAAAACCCTGCCAGCCGCGTATTGATATTGTCTGCGATTTCCTGCGCGGCCCGATCCTCAGCGTCGCGGTAGGCGCGAGCGCGAGCGAAGCGCTGGAGCTGGCCGGGGATATCATAGGAGTTGCGGGCGAACGTGCTCGCGCTCAGGACGACCTTGCCGGTGGCGACCTCGGTCAACTGATATTGGGCATCGATACCGTAGCTCTCATTGGCCGGCAGCGCGGTGAGGGGATCGAGGATCAGGGACGAGCGGCTGGTGGTGAACTTGATCGAGAGCTTATGCGTCGGCGGCATGCCGGTCGGACCGCCGTAAAGCTTGAACGCCAGGGCGTTGCGTATTGCGACCCCGATCCGGGCGTCCCGGGAGGCGTTGGGCTTGTCGATCGGTAAAACCTCCACGCCCATCAGCTTTTCGCGGACGGCCGGTGTGCTGTCAGTGTGTTCGGCGTACAGCGGATGGAAGCAGCCGGCCGTCAGCGCGGCCAGCGCGGCCACGACGATCAGCCGCGCCGCCATGCGGGGACCAACTCCAGATCGAGCAGGCCGAGCCGACAACTTACCCCACCACATTCACAATCCTCTGCGGGACAATAATGATCTTTCGGGCCGGCTTGCCGCCCAAGGCCTGTTTTACCGCATCGAGCGCCAAAACGGCAGCCTCTATTTCCGGATTTTGAGCACCGCTGGCCACCGTCACCTCACCCCGCTTCTTGCCGTTCACCTGAACCGGCAGCGTGATGGTGTCTTCAATCAGTAAATCGGGCTCGATTTGTGGCCAACGGGCCTCGGAAACGAGCCCCTCTTGCCCCAGCACCTGCCAGCATTCCTCGGCCAGATGCGGCATCATCGGGCTGAACAGCTGGACCAGGATGGTCGCCGCCTCGCGCAGGCTCCAGGCGAGATCGGCGCTGCGAGCGCCCGGACGGGCGAGCGTGTCGGCCAGCGTGTTGGTGAACTCGCGGATATTGGCGAGGCAAACGTTGAAGTGCAGCCGCTCGATCCCGGAGGACACCTTGTCGAGCGCGCCATGGGTCGCCTTGCGCAGCGCCAGTGCTTCCGTACTGAAGCTGGCTGGCCGGGCCTGAGGCGCCGTCTTTCCGGCCTCGGCCGATTCGTTGACCAGCCGCCATAGCCGCTGCATGAAGCGCGAGGCGCCCTGGACGCCTTCTTCGCTCCAGATCACGTCACGGTCCGGCGGCGAATCCGACAGCATGAACCAGCGCGCCGTGTCGGCGCCGTAGGTGCCGATGATATCGTCGGGGTCGACGGTATTCCGTTTCGACTTCGACATCTTCTCGATCGAGCCGATGGTCACTGCGTCTCCGGTGGAGATCAGACTCGCACGCCGCCCGGTGGCGCTGGCCTCGATCCTGACTTCGTCCGGAGATGCCCAGCCGCCATCGGCCTTGCGATAGGTTTCGTGCACCACCATGCCCTGCGTGTACTGGCCGGCAAACGGCTCGTCATACGCAATATGGCCGGTCGCTTTCATCGCACGGGTGAAGAAGCGTGCGTACAGCAGATGCAGGATCGCATGCTCGACGCCGCCGATGTACTGATCGACCGGCATCAGCCGGTCCACGATGGCGCGCGTGGTCGGCGCGTTCGCATTCCACGGATCGGTGAAGCGCGCGAAATACCACGCGGAGTCCACGAAGGTATCCATGGTGTCGGTTTCGCGCGTGGCTTTGCCGCCGCATTGCGGGCAGGCGACGTGCTTCCAGGTCGGATGATGGTCGAGCGCGTTACCCGGTTTGTCGAAGGAGACATCCTCGGGCAGCACGACCGGAAGATCCTTGTCCGGCACCGGAACGACGCCGCACGCCGGGCAATGAATCACCGGGATCGGACACCCCCAGTAGCGCTGGCGCGAAATGCCCCAGTCGCGCAGGCGGAAGTTGACCTTGCGCTCGGCTGTTGGCTCCCCTCCCCCTTGTGGGGAG
>JAFEFK010000731.1 GCA_018240625.1 Pseudomonadota bacterium | reverse complement strand
CAAATTTTATGAAGGTTGTGTAATAATGGAAATCATCAATGCGATCGTCGATGCTGTTGTATTTGCTATAGGTACCTGCGGTTCGCTCCGGCGAAGCCTGGAAACCACCGTGCTCGACCGAATAGTAGTAACAGCTCTGCGGATGCCACTTCAGATAATAGCCGAGATAATGCACGTCGACTTTCTGCCGTTCAAGTTCCTGGGGGTTGGCAGGCAGATAAGGCTGCAGTTCGTACGGATCGACACCAAAATTATTTTGCAGATCAGCGATCGACGTTCCGCCCAAGAAGATTTTTGATTTGTCCTGGGCCGAAAAATACGACCAGTCGCGCCTGGCCGACTGCGTGTCGGCGACCGGGTTGCCGTACTCCGCTTCATTCTCGCCGTAAAAAACTAGCGGGATCTTGTGCAGCAGCGCCATTTTCGGCGCCAGCGATTTTTGGCCAAAGATGAATGGCTGAAAGGGATGAAAGAGATTCTCTACGGCCAAACGCGTGAGCAGACGGTGCACCCTGCCGTTAGGCGTGCAGAGAAAATTGTCAAACCCGGCGTGAATCCACGACTGGAAATTACGCCATCCCCAATCCGTATAGATGTGAGGCGCCCACGTAACCGTCAATGGGTGCATGTTATACTTGGTCTTCAGAATATGCGCCGCGTAAAAACTGTCTTTGCCACCGGATCCTGGCAGAATGCAATCATATGAGCCATCGGTCTTGCGGTGGCGGTCGCAGAGTTCACGCAATTCCTGCTCGCGAGCGCTCCAGTCGATCGTCTTCATCTTGCGATCCGCAACGAGGCAGGCATCGCAAACGCCCTGAGCATCGAAATTGATGGTTTTCTTTTTGCTATCCTTTGTATGCTCGTACTCCACCGCGGAGTTAGGGCGCTGATTGGAGATAACGCAGCTTTTGCAGAAGCAAACCTCTAACGGTAGACCGTAACGTGCATGATTAGGACGTTCAGACAAAAACGGTGCCATTTCGACGTCACGGTGACGGGGGTAGCGATCCATTGCTATTCTCTCCTGCTATCTTTTTGAATCGTTCGATATCAGCTGTTGTATCGATGTCGAGCGAACGATCGGTCGGCATGGGGAAACCAACGGTCTCTGCCGACAAAAACGTCCGCGTGCGCATGAGCCAGTCGACGCGAGCCACATAAACAGCGCCATTCAGGCACCACGCCTGCGGCAAATCCTGTCTGCGCTGCGGAATTCCCTCATCAGGCTCGGCGAACCTCGCCATTCGGCCCTTGGGATCGAATTGAAATGTCCAGTAAGGGTGATCTTCCGCTTCGCGAACGCTGACGCAGGCCGGCGCTCCACTCTCAACGAGTCGCGTCAGAGCGCCATCGATATCGCCCGCGGTTCGAAGTGGAGAGGTCGGTTGCAACAAAACGACCAGATCGTAACCCGGCACGCGATGCAGCGCATCCGCCACCACATCCATCGAGGTTGCCTCATCCGTGGCAAGCGAGCCATCGCGTACGAACGGCACTTCACATCCCGCTTTTCTGGCGGCTTCGATGATCGCCACGTCGTCCGAGGACAGGATCAGGCGGTCCACATGGCGCGATGCGTGCGCAGCATCAATGGTCCACTGGATCAGCGGCCGTCCGGCGATCGGCATGACGTTCTTGCCCGGAACGCCCTTCGATCCACCACGCGCCGTGATGATCGCGAGAACCGATTGTCCACCGATCATCGAAAAATCTCGGCGAAGTCCATATTCGCCCGCTCGTAATCGGCCATCCGGCCGATATCGAGCCAGTAGCCATCGATATGATGGCAGCGCGTCTTCATTCCACGCCGCATCATGGCGTCGAATAATGACGGCATATCGAAAGGAGTGCCCTTAGGAATCAAGCTGAGACTCGATGGCGACAAAACGTAGATGCCCGCATTGACGACAAAGCTCTGAACGGGCTTCTCCTCGATCGCCTCTATGCCGGTATCGCCCTCTCGTATGACCCCGAAAGGAACCTGCATGTCATAGGTTCGAACGGCCATTGTGCCATCCGCCTTGGATTCCACGTGCCTATCAAGCATGTGGCCATAATTTTCCTTAGTCAGAAGATCGGCATTTGTCACGACCAGAGGCAGCGACGGCTGCTCTGCGAGCAAGCTCAACGCGCCCGCAGTCCCAAGCGGTTGGTCCTCCCGGAGATAACAGATATCTATCCCGAACGACGAGCCGTTGCCAAAATGATCCTCGATCTGCTTTGCTCTATAGCCCACGGATAGCACGATGTGCTGGAACCCCTGTCGCGCGAAACTCGAAATGATCGTCTCGAGCAAAGGCCGGGAGCCCACCTTCAACATCGGCTTCGGCGTCTCGCTGGTCAGTTCGGCCAGCCGCGTTCCTCGGCCGCCGGCCATAATCACGACGCAGTTGTCGCGCTTCGGCGTCGTCAACAGATCGTCGATGGTCTGCAGGCCGACGACGACACCTTGCGGATCGACGATGGGCATCTGGTGGATGCCCTTGATCCGCATCAAGGCGACGATCTCCGAGAGATCTTCGCTAGATCTCGCTACGGTCGGATTGACGTGCATTGCGTGTGCGACCTTATCGGTCAAGGCCAAACCGCGCAAAAGCCCGCGCCGCACATCGCCATCACTGAGCGTTCCGAGCAATCTGCGATCAGAATCGACGACGAGCACCATACGCGTTCCGGCCTTGTCGATCGTCTCGAGCGCGTCACGCAGCGACAGTTCGGGACCGATCAGAACGGATTCCCAGTTTTTCATGCGATGCCCTTAACGTGACGCGCCGGCATGCCCACCAGATCGCCGCCGCCATCGAAGTCCTTGACGACGACAGCGCCGGCACCAACCATCGTATGTTGCCCAAGGCAGATGCCCTGACGCACAATCGCACCGGCTCCAATATGACTATATTTTCCGACCTTCACAGCCCCACACAGTAGTGCACGCGGCGCGACATGCACATAGTCGCCGACGTCAGTGTCATGCTCGACAATAGCTCCAGTGTTCACGATCGCGCCTTCGCCGATCATAGCGGCTGCCTGAACGATACTGCCGGCCAGGAGTTGAGCGCCGCTGCCAACACTCGCGTGACGAGATACGATCGCCGTCGGGTGTAGCACGGTGATGAATCGCCAGCCCAACTCCTGGAGGCGCATTTGCAAGGCCCTTCGCACGTCAGTCCCTTTTACGCCACCGACGCCGTTCGCCAAGAGGACGTCGCCTTGACTGTAGCCGGTCAGCACCGTTGCATCGCTGCCGAGCACCGGCAAACCACATTGCCGCAACTGATGCTTGGCCGGGTCGGCGTCGGTAAAGCCGAGGACGTTGACACCCGCGGCCTGCAACGCATCGGCCACGACTAAAGCGTGTCCACCGGCCCCTATAATAATGACAGGCTTCACGGTTCGATCGGATCGTCAGGTTGATAATCGCGGTGAGCTGGGCGGCCAACCAACCTCAACGCTTCAATTGGCTGCAGCCCGTTGCCCGGCCGCTTCTCAACAAACGCATCCGCCGTAAATACCTCGCCCTTGCGGATCGCACGCGCGGCCACGAGGCTTCGGCGGGCAACCGCGCGATTGCGCATCTCTTGGGCGCCGGGCGCCTTTGTAGCGCGGCCCAAGGCAGATTCAATATTGCGGATCGATGTGACGAGTTGCTTTAGCTCGTGAGGCTCAAGCGACGCGCTATGATCGGGGCCAGGCAAACCACGATCGAGTGTGAAATGCTTCTCGATGATAACCGCTCCCAATGCCACTGCAGCGAGCGAAACCTCGATACCGGCCGTATGGTCAGAATATCCCACAGGTAGGCCAAAGGCCGAAGCCATGGTTGTCATCGCGCGCAAATTGACCGTTTGTGGCGCTGCCGGATATTCCGTCACACAGTGAAGCAAGGTGACCTTGTCGCGCAGGGCGGCGCGCCCGCCTTCGCTGCAATACGCTTCCTCGAAGTCAGCGCGAGACTTCGGCTCGTTGCTTGTAGTAAGTGCAAAAGCCACGATGCCGAGCGCCTGCTCGATCTCTCCAAGAGTTGCCATCCCTGTCGATATGATGAGCGGCTTTCCCGATCGCGCAGACCGCAACAGCAGATCAATGCTCGTAATGTCTCCGGACGGGATTTTGATTGCGGGCATATCGAACGCAGTAAGCATCGTCAGACTTTCCGCATCGAACGCGGTCGACAAAAAGCGGAGACCGCGGCTGTGGGCCTTGTCTGCAATTGCTTGATGATCCTCCGAGGATAATTCCAGCGCGCGAAGCATTTCGAGTTGCGAACCAGCTTCGTTGGTGTTGACCACCTGATATTCGGCCTTCGCAGCTTTCGAAGTTGCGAGCTTATCCGCCTTGAATGTCTGGAATTTTACGATATCAGCGCCTGCATCGGCTGCAACATCGACAAGCTGCAAGGCCATATCAATCGAACCATTATGGTTGACCCCGGCTTCGGCGATGACCTCCGTACGCTTAGGCATTGGCGGTTCCGATCATGTGAAACCGCTTGCCGATTAACTCGGACGCGGGAGGTAGCGCCTGCAATGTTTCGACGATGCGCTCCGACGAGCACCCGTCGCCATAAGGATTGACGATCCCACTGCAATCAAGCGCTACCGCGCGTTCTACTGCCGCAAGGATCGCTGCACGGTCGGGGGCTGCATGCAGTACGGAAGCCGCTGCCAATCGTCCCTGTTGCCGATTGCCGATATCGACAGTCGCCACCTCAAGCGAAGGGGCTTCATACAGCCCACTCGAGGAATTGCCCACCACGGCGTCGACCTGCGCCATGAGGCTCAGATATCCGCTATGGCCCAACGAGGCGTAAAGATTGTCCCGGTCCCTATGCTCTTCGAGCCAACTCTTCAGTGTTGCGATCATGCCTCTTCCGCCAGTGTCCGCGTTCGGCATTGTGAACCAGAGTTTGGTCGATCGATCGAAACTATGAAGCGCAGCCAGAAGTTCAGCAAACTGCGCCGCACCGAAATCGGCTTCAAGCGTGACCGGGTGGAAGGTGATCAGGAGGTTTTGCCGACCAAGCGGTGCGCCGAGCATTTTTTCGACAGCTGCACGATCGAGCAACGGTTGCCGCTTCAAATGATCGAGACCTGGATTGCCCACTACGTGAATATGGTCTGGGCTCTCGCCGAGTTGCCGCACCCGGCGCGCTGATTCCGGATTGGTGACGAAATGGAGATGCGCCATCTTGGTAATGGCATGCCGCATGGATTCATCGATCGCGCCTTCGGTCGTGTCACCGCCCGCGATATGAGCGATCGGAATATTGTGAACCAGACAGGCCTGCGCCGCGGCGAAGATCTCGAACCGGTCGCCGAGCAACAGCACGATATCAGGCTTGAGTTGCTCCAGGGCATCCGACATGCCGATCACGCCGAGACCGATCGACTTCGCTACACTGCTGGCTGTACCGCTCGAGAGCAACATGTCCACGCGGCGCGCGATAGAAAAGCCATCTTTCTCGATTTCCTCGACGGTGCTGCCAAATTCAGGCGACAGGTGCATTCCCGTGACGACGAGTTGAAGATCGACATCAGGAGCGTCTCGCAGATCGCTCAATACCCAACGCAGCAAGCCGTATTCCGCACGGCTGCCCGTCACGACGCAGATACGGCGGTTCATAGCGAGGTGGCCAGTCCCGGGCTGCTGGGCAGGTTGATGAGTTGCGCTTCGATCCGCTCGGCCACTTCAAGATCCATGCGCGGACATTCGCTGTACATGGGGAGTTTATGCATCAGGGTCCAGACGGGGCGCGACATGAATCCGGCCTGATTGAGCGCGCCGAGCAATTCGTCGCGATGCGAGGCCAGTTCATTGTCGAGCATAATGGCATTCAGCCAGTAATTGCTCGACGTACCCCGCGGCTCCCTCAGAAAGCGGACACCATTGATGCCTGCGAAGGCCTGCTCGTAACGCACCGCCAGACGCCGCTTTCGTTCAACCATTGACGGCAATCGCTCAAGCTGGGCGCAGCCAAGTGCCGCATTGATGTTCGGCATGCGATAATTATAACCGACCTCGTCATGCAGAAAATTCCATTCGTGCGCGATCCGCGCGGTGGTGCTGATATGCTTGGCCCGGCGAGCCAATTCGGAATCGTTGGTGAGGATTGCGCCGCCGCCACCCGTGGTGACGACCTTGTTGCCGTTGAAACTAAGCGCAGCGATCGCTCCAAAATTTCCGGTATGACGGCCGTGGTAGTACGAACCGAGCGATTCCGCGGCATCTTCAACCAACGTCAGTTTCCACCGCCGGGCGACATCCATGAGAGCATCGAGATCGGATGGATGTCCGAACACATGCATCACAACGAGCGCGCGTATCCGACGGCCGGTACTGCGATTTATACAGACGCCGTCGACGACGTGCGCCACGAGCTCAAGATGCCGTTCCAGCCGCTCGGCGTCGACACCAAGCGACGTCATCTCGCTATCGACGAAATGCGGTACCGCGCGGATATAGGACACCGCGTTCGCTGTCGCGATAAAGGTCAGCGTTGGAATAAGCACTTCGTCGTTGATCTCAACGCCTGCGAGAATTAGACAGACGTGCAGCGCAGACGTTCCGTTGGATGTCGCAACCGCATGCTTGCAGCCGGCAAAGGCGGCGAGATCGCGCTCGAAACGATCAACATACGATCCCACGGATGACACCCAGCCGGTATCGATGCACTCCTTGACGTACGTCCATTCTTGACCGCAGAACTCGGGTTCATGCAGCGCAATCCGCTTTTCCGGTGATCCAAGCAACCCCCGCACGGCAGCGACGACCGATGCCGTCAGATCCGAAACCTGTCCGGAAGGCGTTTGCATTTTGTCGCCGTTTGCGGCTGCTCTTACGGTTTCACGCATGGTCATATGTTGTAGAGCTCCGCCTTGTAGCGCCGCAGATTGGCGGAGTCGCCGAACCAGGCGATCGTTTCTTTCAACCCGCGACCGAGCCCTTCCCGGCCGGCATAGTCCGGCTTCCATCCGGTCAACTTGTTGATTTTCGCGTTGTCAGCCCACAAACGCTCGACTTCGCTGTCCGCTGGACGCAGGCGCTGCTGGTCGAGCGTGAACTCGACGTCCCGCCCCATCTGCTCGGCAATCAATTTGGCGGTATCGCCAATCGACACCTCGAAATTGCTACCGACATTCAGCACCTTGCCAACGGCATCATCGCACTCGCCGATCGCGACGAATCCCCGCACCGTGTCACGGACGTAGTTGAAGTCTCGCGTCGGCGTCATTGCGCCGAGTTTGATCTGCTTCGCGCCCGAAGCGATCTGTGTGATGATCGTGGGGATCACCGCCCGCGCGGACTGTCGCGGGCCATAAGTGTTGAACGGCCTGATTATGCTGACCGGCGTGCCGAACGACAAATGGAAGCTCATTGCGAGCTGATCCGCACCGATCTTGGTCGCCGAATAGGGCGATTGTCCCTGTAGCGGATGCTCTTCCGTAATCGGCACGAAACGGGCTGTTCCGTAGACCTCGCTGGTGGAGGTGTGGACCACCCGCTCGACGCCCAGATCGCGCGCTGCCTGCACGACGTTCAGCGTACCCTTGACGTTGGTGTCCACATACGCGTCGGGTGAATGATACGAATACGGAATAGCGATCAACGCCGCGAGATGAAACACAATGTCGCAACCGCGCATCGCCGTGCGCACTCCGTTCGGATCGCGAATATCGCCCGCGAACACGTCAAGTTCGCGTTTGAACTGCGCATTCGCTTCGTCGAGCCAACCCCACGAATTGAAGCTGTTGTAGTAAACGAATGCACGCACCTGCGCGCCCTGCTCTACAAGATACTCGGTGAGGTGCGAGCCGATGAAGCCATCGGCACCGGTTACCAAAATTTTCTTGCCTTGAAGTTTCATCGACCCATTCGATAAACGACCATCCCGCAACAGATAGGCGAAAAAGCATGCTACCGCCCTTCGGGTGAAAGGGAGGTCATCCTCTCACCCGCCGCGAACTCCGATGCGCTCGAGACTAGGCAGCCTCGATCGTATCTATATCCATCGTCACCCGGACCTTGCGGCCGAGAAGATCTAGCAACACGAGGACGCGCTCGCTATCGGTCATCGACTCGAACAAGCCCAGGCAATCAGAGAAGGCGCCCCCGACAACGCGAATGCCGTCGCCAGTAGAAAAATGCGGCGTCACATTAAGTTGGACGAAGCCCGCGGTATCTTCACGTTGCTTCAGACGGCTGAGAATACTCCTGGCCACCGGCGTCGGCTCGTCACCGCTGCAAACGAGGTTGGTGACACCGACGGTTGACCGAATGACACGCCATCGCTGATGAACAAGATCGACCGCGACGAACAGATATCTCGGAAAAAGCGGCGATGCCGTTACGTCGGTGCGGCGCGCGTGACGCCGGCGCCTGGCATAGCGTGGGAGATAGACTTCAAAGCCCTGGCGCTGCAAATGCGCGGCTGCTTTATTCTCGGCATGCGGATGCGTCTGCACCACATACCATTGTTGCGTGGAGGGAGTCATGACGCCAAGTCCTCCCGATCTTTCATGACACCGAGAAGACGCGGAAGGAGCACCCGATCCTTGCCGAACTTCTGCGCCGCAAGATTCCAGCTCTCGTATGTACTGACGAGATCCGTAATGATCACTGCGTCGAAACTCATTTCGAGCGCCTCGAACGAAGACACCAACGGAATCCCCAGAAACCGGCCCGGCATGGCTTCGGCATCGACCGTGGCAACCATCTCGATGCCGCACTCCATCGCACACAGCACTGCGATTTCAGCAAGGTCGGAGCGCCCCAACAGAACTACAGCGCGAATGCCACGTGATTTGGCCGCTTCGAACATGACAACGCAGTCGCTTTTCGCCTCGCGAAAAAAGCTAAAGGAGCGCGACAGATACGTGACCGTCAAACGCGACTTTTCCGCGAAACCCTTCGGGGTGAGATAGTAGGCATAACGTCGGGCCGGAACGTTTTGGACCTTGACCAACCCCTTGTTGACGCAGCGCTTCAAATAAGCGTTAACGAGACCGAGCGCTATGCCCAGTTCCACGGCGAGACGACGTTGCGACCGGCCGCCGTCTTCATCGAGAGATCGCAACAATCCCAAGATGATTCCATTCTCGCTGTCCCTGGTTTCAATGGTGTCCGGCACCCTGATCGCCCCGTTGATCCAGGCGTCGCTTACCCTGTTCACGCCATGAACGTCAAGCGCTTTGTTCACAACATGAACGCGACAAGCCGCCGACGACGGCGTTTCCGGAGAAGTTCACATCGGCGGGCATCGTGAAGTTCGTTCGCAGGTTCCGCTTCCCGAAGCGAAGGCATGAACGCACCTAAACTGCGGCGCTGGATATCGATCTAGCGCCGATCTGCGCGAACAGGTAGAAGCTGATTCTTAAAGCCACATGAAAGAGAGCGTGATCGTAGTAAGCTGATGATTCTGCGTCAGAATATCAGCAACACTCTATGGAACCAATAATGCTCTTAAAATTCCTCGTCGCCGTCTCGCTCGTCTTTCCGGGAATTGGCATATGGTTAATGGAGAATGGCGCATACGGCGGATCCATATCTCAAAAGGGATACTCGAACGGGGCAACGGTAGCTTATTCCTT
>JAFEFK010000730.1 GCA_018240625.1 Pseudomonadota bacterium | reverse complement strand
CTCGATGCCTGAGTTCGTTCCATTGCCGATTGCAATCTGCGCGCTCCGTCCGACGAAGGCAGCGATAAACGCCGCCTTGCGTTCGGGAACGTAAAACCGTTTTGACGAGGCGCACACTTGGGCCGCATCGCGAATTTGGCGAGCGGACAGTTCAGCAGATTTTGCCGCATCACCCGCGCGATGATGTCGCGCTGCTCTGCGATCAGATGGTCGATCTGGGCGAATGATGGCCGTTCGCTTCCATGGATCAATCCGCCGCCCGAGACCGGCTGCGCCTGCAGCGGTTGCATCCGCGGGATCGCAAGCCCCAGGCAGCAGAACTCCAAGCATTTCTACAGGGGCCGGGCTTGTGACCGGGCGAAGGGTGCCGCTGGCGCATTGCCGCCAATCGCCAATTGGCAGCGCGCGTCTGTGCTCTGTCTCGCTCATTCCAGGACAATCGAGACATGATTATCGAATGTCAAGATATGATTGTCGACAATCCTGTTTGACTTGTCGTCTTTTCCAGTTTACCGGAAAGCCAAGAAACATGATGTGGCGCAGGGGATATCGACCGACGCTACGCGATGATTGCTGTAAGGGAGCGCGAAATAATGAGGAATATCAGCTCGTTTGGCTCAAGCTGGTCCGCAGGCGCGGGACGGAGCCTCACGAAGGTCATCGCTGTCGTCGCTCTGGTCGCTGCCATGGTGCCCGCCGGGCAGGCAGCGGAGCCGATCAAGATCGGAATGGTCGCGCCGCTGACAGGGGGCGCAGCGGAGACTGGCCGCTATCAGATCAATGGCGCCAAGCTCGCGGTGGCCGAAATCAACAAGGCCGGCGGCGTTCTCGGTCGTCAGATCGACCTGCTGATCGAGGACGATCAGACCACCAATCCCGGCGCCGTGCTGGCCTTCAACAAGCTGTCCAGCGATGCCGACGTCGTTGCATTTCTGGCCCCGATCCGAAGCACACAAGTGCATGCGATCGCGCCCAACGTGAAGACCGTTGGCAAGCCCGTCGCTTTCGGCGGAACTGACCCCCGCCTGACCAAGATCGACAATCCGTGGCTGTTTCGTTTTCGTCCCAACGATGAGCTTTCGACCCGCGCGCTCGCTGCCTATGGCGTCAACGAACTGCAAAAGAAGAAATGGGCCATCGTCTACTCAACTGATGCATTTGGCTCAACGTCGATGAAGCTTCTTGGTGAGGCACTGGAGGGGCTTGGCGTCAAGGCCGTCCTCTCTCAAGGCTTCACAACGGGAACGCAGGATTTCACCCCGGTCGTTCTCGCCGTCAAACAATCAGGAGCCGACATCATCGCGAGCTACGCAACGTCGGAGACCGATCAGGCGATCTTCGCAAAGCAGCTCCGGCAGTTCGGAGTCACTGCTCCTGTCGCCGGCTCGGCCAGTATCGCTTCTGCAACGGCCCTCAAGCTCGCGGGTGCCGACCTTTATGACAGCTATTCCGTGTCGGACTACAACGCCGCCGCCAATCCGGAGGCTACGGCTTTCGCGAGCGCCTACAAGCAGGCCTATGGCACGGAGCCCGATTTCTTTGCTTCGTGGTCCTACGACGCGGTGCGGGTGCTCGCGGCAGCCATTAGCAAAGCCGGCGCCGTTGCGCCTGACGGGATCCGCAAGGCAATAACCGAACTGCGTGACTTCAAGGGCGCGGAAGGCACCTACAACTTCGACGCCAGCGGCGAGGGCCTCAGCGGCTACAACATCGTCCAGAACAAGCAGGGCGTCATTACCTTCGTCAAGCGCGTCGAGGTATCGAAATAAGAGGGCCTTGCGTCAACACTCGGCGGGGAACGACATTGGAAACGTTGCTGCAACTGATTTTTGCCGGCATTGGCATGGGCAGCATCTATGCTCTGGTCGCGCTCGGCCTCGTGCTGATTTACAGAACCACCCATGTGGTGAACTTCGCGCAAGGCGACTTCCCCATGGTTGGCGCATTTCTTCTGGTCCTCAGCCTTCAGAATGCCGGCCTTCCTTATTGGGCCGGCATTCTCGTCAGTCTGGCGGGCATGGCGGTTTTCGGTGTGATCTTCAATCTCGCCGTTTACTTTCCCTTGCGTAACCGGTCCTATTTGCCGGTCCTGATTTCGACGCTCGGCGCGTCGATCTTCGTCCAGAACACCATTCTTGCGACCTATGGACCGCATCCGGCAAACCTGCCGCCGCTGTTGCCGTTCCGAGGCCTGTCGATTGGCGCGCTGTTTCTGGATACGCAATACCTCGTGACTATCGGGGCAACGGCAGCGTTGGTCCTGGCGCAACATCTGTTTTTCGAGAAAACCGTGCTTGGGAAAATGATCCAGGCGACCGCGCAGGACAAGGAAATGTGTACCTTGCTCGGTATTCCCGTGCGCTGGATGATTATGCTGACCT
>JAFEFK010000072.1 GCA_018240625.1 Pseudomonadota bacterium | reverse complement strand
GCGTTCGTCAAGCTTAATGCTGCGCGCGCCGACGCGCACCAACGGGACCGCAAGATCGAGCAATCGGGACTGGCGCAACGTTTCGCGCCGGCCGCGCGCAAACCTGCTTCCGGCCGACCAATGTAACCGCGAGCCTGGCATTCTGGTTCCGGCGAATGCTGCAAACTCAGGCGCGCGGAACCGATCGGCGCCGCTCGCAGTTCCCTCCTCGAACATTCCTGAGGACGAAGGAGCTGAACATGGGACGTTATCTTTTGCTGTGGCTTCTCGGCGTACCGCTTCCGATCCTGGCGTTGATCTGGGTCTTCGGCGGCCTGCACTAAGGAGGCCGCGCCTGCGCCACCTTAGCGATCCCGACAGAGGCGATCCCCGCGGCGGCCCGGTCCAGCGACCGGCCGCCGCTTTGGTATTATGTCCACCGCTGGACCTTGGCGCGGAGTTGCGGCCTGCGGCGACGCGGTCGCCCGTTCTCCTTTTGGCACGTTGCTTGCGACGAATGACTTAATAACATGTCGGAACTCGGCGTTGCCGCTGCGGCGGCTCCCTGTTAAGCATTTGAGGGGCGAAATGGACGGCAGCCGGGCTGTCCCTTCGGAGAGGCGGGCAAGTGCATGGAAGTATTCCTCCAGCAGCTCATTAACGGCATCACACTCGGATCCATCTATGGTTTGATCGCAATCGGCTACACGATGGTCTTCGGCATCATCGGCATGGTGAACTTCGCCCATGGCGACGTGTTCATGGTGTCGGTGTTCATCGCCTTGATCGCGTTTCTTTTGGTCACGGCATGGCTCGGCATAGCCTCCATCACCGTTGCCTTGCTGATCGTGCTGATCGTCGCCATGCTGTTCACCTCGCTGGTGAACTGGGTGATCGAGCGCCTCGCTTACCGGCCGTTGCGCGGCTCGTTCCGCCTGGCGCCGCTGATCTCGGCAATCGGCATGTCGATCGTGCTCGAGGAATTCGTGCGCATCTCCCAGGACGGACGGCCCAAGCCCCTGCAGCCTATCGT
>JAFEFK010000729.1 GCA_018240625.1 Pseudomonadota bacterium | reverse complement strand
GGATAACCCAGAAGCGTCCCGGCGATATTCATCTCATCCTGATCGATTGCGACGATCGCTTGCGAGGCGAGGATGCAGGCGGGATGCACGCCTATCACAAGTGCAATCTCAAGCGCCGCGCCGGCTTGCTCGGCCATGCGGAAATAGTGATGCGTGTGGCGTGGCAAAAGCAGCACGCCGATCCGATCCGGACCGCTAACCTGGCAGCGATGAATTGAGACGTTCTGTACGCCGGTGGTAGGATTGCGGGCGATAAGCAGTGCGGCAGTAATATAGGGGCCGCTGTCCAGCTCGTTGTGCTTGGGAATTGGCAACTGCCTGAGGAGGTCGACCTCACGATGTACGACCTCCTGGACCGGTGCGTCGGATACCTCTGTCCATGGAGTTGGATGACGTACCGCGTCCTGGAATCGCGAAAGCAAGCTTTCGGTCGGTACCCCCAGAGAATCCGCGACCCAATTCCGACCAGCGAAGAGATTGGCTACGACCGGGATGGCGTGTCCGCCTGGCGTTGGAAATAGTACGGCGGCCTCGTTTTCCAATCGCTTTGACACCGCCGCGATCTCGTCCGTCAGTGATAGTCCGCCTCGCGCAACAGCAATGCGGTCAGTCTCGGCAAGAATTTGCAACCAGGAGCGCAGGTCGCGACGCGCATTGTGTCCGGTCATATTCGGCGTGATCGCCATTGCCGTCATGGTGTTATTTCCTTCTCCACCGGCAGGTCGTTCTGTTGATGCGAGATCACGCGATCGGCGGATGCTCGTTCGGATGGCCGACTGCGCAGTTCGGGCTGCTCGCCCCAGCGCTGCACCAGGCCGACATCGATGTCGAAAAGATCAAGAACGCGTCCCACGGTGTGGTCTATCATGTCACTTAGCGTCTCGGGTTTGGCGTAGAACGCAGGTACGGGCGGTGCGATGACGGCACCCATTTCGGACAGGGCCGTCATGGTGCGCAGATGACCGGTGTGTAGGGGTGTCTCACGCACCATCAGCACTAGCCGTCGCCGCTCCTTGAGCGTGACGTCGGCGGCACGGGTCAGAAGCGTCGTAGTAACCCCGCTTGCGATCTCCGACATGGAGCGCATCGAGCACGGCGCGACGATCATACCAATCGTGCGAAACGATCCGCTGGAAATCGACGCTGCCATGTCGTCGATCGAGTGGGTGCGATAGGCGAGTGCCTTTACCTCGGCGATTTTGTGTGTCGTCTCATAGGCAAAGGTGACTTCGG
>JAFEFK010000728.1 GCA_018240625.1 Pseudomonadota bacterium | reverse complement strand
TTCGAGGGCGATGCAGGGGCATCGCCGCCTCGGGATGACGCCAACAAGTTGATCTTCGCCTTACTCCTCCTCGGCTTTCTTGCCGCCGCCGATGGTCTTGAGCTTGGCGAACACCGCATCGACGTTGAGATCGTCGCGCTGCTTTTCGGTCGTCTCGAGTTCGGCCTCCTTGCGCGTGGTCTCAGACGCAGGCAGCAGCGTGGCGCCGCCGTATTCCTGATTGATCGGTTTTTCCTTCGCCGCGCGCTGCACCTCGAAATCGAGTTCGATCTGCGAGCAGAGCCCGAGCGTCACCGGATCCATCGGCGTCAGGGTCGAGGCATTCCAGTGGGTGCGGTCGCGGACGCTTGCGATCGTGGTTTTGGTGGTGCCGACCAGACGCATGATCTGCGCGTCCTTCAGTTCGGGATGGTTGCGCACCAGCCAGAGGATCGCGCTCGGCCGCTCGTGGCGGCGCGACACCGGCGTGTAGCGCGGGCCCTTCTTCTTGGCGGCGGGCGGCAGCACCACCTTGCTTTCGCTGAGCTTGAGGCGGTAGTCGGAATCCTTCTCGCCCTTCTCGATCTCGTCGCGCGTGAGCTGGCCGGTCGAGATCGGATCCATGCCCTTGATGCCCTGGGCGGCGTCGCCGTCGGCGATGGCGCGGACCTCGAGCGGATGCATTTTGGTAAAGTCGGCGACCTGGTCGAACGACAGGGCGGTATTATCGACGAGCCACACGGCAGTCGCCTTCGGCATCAGCGGTGCATTGCTCATGGCAAATCTCCTATGCGCTTCGCCCACCCCTCAGGGACAAAGCCTTTTGGTCATCAGCGATGACGGGAATTAGGCGTATATAAGCCGTCGGAGGCCCGATGCGCAATGGTTTGCTCCTCCCGGCCTGCGGCCGCGCCGGAACAGTCTTGACAGCGCCCAAAAGCCGTCCCAAGTGCTTATTCATCAAGTCCTTATTCAATATTGACCGTTCCCGCCCTGCCGGTGCTGGGTGATTCGGTCCCGGATCGCCCCATGAACGCCAAACCGACCCTCAAAATCGTGCTTTGTTCTCCCCGCGGCTTCTGCGCCGGGGTTGTCAGAGCCATCGACACCGTGGAACGGGCCCTGACCCTCTACGGCGCGCCGGTCTATGTGCGTCACGAAATCGTCCATAACAAATACGTCGTGGACAGCCTGCGCACCAAGGGCGCAATTTTCGTCGAGGAACTGGCCGAGATTCCGGACAATACCAATGCTCCGGTCGTGTTTTCGGCCCATGGGGTGCCAAAATCGGTTCCCGCCGACGCCAAGCAACGGAATTTCTTCTCGCTGGACGCCACCTGTCCGCTGGTCACCAAGGTTCACCGCGAGGCTGCGATCCATTTCAAGCGCGGACGCGAGATCCTGCTGATCGGGCATTCGCACCATCCGGAAGTGGTGGGCACCCTCGGCCAGTTGCCGCCGGGCGCGGTGACGCTGATCGAGACCGCGCATGACGCGGCGACCTTCACGCCGAAGAATCCCGACAACCTCGCTTTCGTAACGCAGACGACGCTGTCGATCGATGACACCGCAGAGATCGTTGCGATGCTGAAGCAGCGATTCCCGAACATCAACGGCCCGCACAAGGAAGACATCTGCTACGCCACCACCAATCGCCAGCTTGCGGTGAAGAAGGTGGCGCCGGTGGTGGATGCACTGATCGTGGTGGGTGCGCCGAACTCGTCGAACTCGCAGCGGCTGCGCGAGGTGGCCGAGCGTGAGGGCTGCCGTATTGCCGTATTGGCGCAGCGCGCCAGCGATCTCGACTGGAGTCTGTTCGAGGGCATCAAGAGTCTCGGCATCACCGCTGGCGCTTCGGCGCCGGAAGTGATCGTCGAGGAGATCATGGGTGCATTCGCGGCGCGTTACGAGCTCGATGTG
>JAFEFK010000727.1 GCA_018240625.1 Pseudomonadota bacterium | reverse complement strand
TTATGTTCCCGGTCGATGGGTGAGAGCATGCCAGAGCGCGCACTGGATTCGCTTAAAAAGGCTGGTTAATCGAACCTACCTTGCCTGTCATCCGCCCGCATGATTGACAGACCCTTGGCCGACATGATTGACGGGACCTTGCGCGGGCGCGGAAAATCTTCGGTTTCGGCGCTATTGAATGCTTGAAGTCCGCGTAAAATAAGCACATCTCATGACGAGACCGCTCGCGCGCAGGTCTTGCTCGAATCCCCGGGATTTTGTTCGTGATCTCTTCACCAAACTCATCATCGCAGCTTTCATCCACATCCGCGGCATCCGAACTTCTCGATCAATCCGCGCTGAGCACGCTCGCGGAACGGCTGGTTGAGGCGGCGAAACGTGCGGGCGCTGATGCCGCGGACGCGGTGGCAGTACGCGGCGTCTCGCAAGGTGTCGAGGTTCGCGATGGTCGGGTTGAAGAATCCGAGCGGTCGGAAGGTGACGACATCGGGTTGCGTGTGCTGGTTGGACGCCGGCAGGCTGTGGTCTCGACCAACGATGTCGGCGGCGACAACGTTGCGAAGCTGGCGGAACGCGCGGTTGCGATGGCGCGCGTTGCGCCTGACGATCAATATGTCGGTCTTGCCGATCCATCGTTGCTGGCCCGGAATTTCCCCGATCTCGATCTGCTCGATCCGGTGACGCCGTCGACGGCCGAGCTGGAGCGCCGCGCGGTCGAAGCCGAAGCGGCGGGAATGGCAGTGAAGGGCGTGACGAAATCCGGCGGCGCATCGGCATCGGCCGGTATCGGCGGCATGGTGCTGGTCACGAGCACCGGGTTTCACGGATCCTATCTGCGGTCGAGCCAGAGCGTTTCGATGATGGCGATCGTCGGCGACGGCACCGCGATGGAGCGCGATTACGATTTCAGCTCCGCGCTTCACGCCGCCGATCTTGCGTCGGCGGCCAGCGTCGGCCGCAGCGCAGGCGAGCGGACGGTGGCGCGCGCCAATCCGCGCAAGGTCGCCACCTGCAAGGTGCCGGTGGTTTATGACCCCCGCGTTGCGGGATCGCTGGTCGGTCATGTCGTCGGCGCGGCCAATGGCACGTCGATCGCGCGCAAGACAAGCTTTCTGAAGGATCGCCTGGGCCAGCAGTTGTTCGCGAAGGGAATCCGGATCGTCGACGATCCCTTGCGGGTACGTGGACTGCGCTCGCAGTCCTTCGATGCCGAAGGCGTCGCGGTGAAAAAGCTCGCGGTGATCGACGACGGAGTTCTGACGTCCTGGCTGCTGGATTCGGCGACCGCGCGCGAACTCGGAATGACGACGACAGGCCATGCCCATCGCGGCGTCTCATCGTCGCCTTCGCCGGGATCGTACAATCTGCACCTTGAAGCCGGGCAAATGACGCCCGCGGAGCTGATCGCCGATATCAAGCAGGGTTTTTACGTCACCGACCTGATCGGTTCAGGCGTTAACGGCGTGACAGGCGATTACAGCCGCGGCGCCTCGGGATTCTGGATCGAAAACGGCGAGATCACTTACGCGGTCAGCGAGATCACGATCGCCGGCCATTTGATCGAGATGTTCAAGTCGCTGACGCCCGCCAACGATCTGACATTCCGTTACGCCACCAACGCACCGACCGTTCGCATCGAGGGACTGACGATTGGCGGACGCTGAGAGCCGCGACGATCGTATGACGCGTGACCAAGCTATGCTGGTCGAGACTGTGCGTGAGGCGGGACTTCTGGCGCGTTCGATGTTTCGAACCGAGTTGCGAAACTGGACCAAGGGCGGGTCGTCGCCGGTGTCGGAGGCGGACATCGCCGTCAACGATCTCATCGAAAGCAGGCTGCGGTCGGTTACGCCGGATTACGGCTGGTTGTCTGAAGAAAGCGCCGATGATCTTTCGCGGCTCGAGAAGCGACTGTCCTGGATTGTCGATCCCATCGATGGCACGCGCGCCTATCTCGCGGGCCGCGACGACTGGTGTGTAAGTGTGGCGCTGGTCGAGAATGCCACGCCGCTGCTCGCGGCGGTCTTTGCGCCGGTCACAGATGAGTTTTTCCTTGCCGCGCGAGGCCGGGGTGCGTCGCGCAACGATGTGCCGATTTGCGCGGCGTCAGGCGATACGTTTGATTTTTCCAGGATGGCAGGCCCCAAGCCCCTTGTGGAGAGGCTTGACCGGTCGCGAACTGATGTTGTGCTTCATCCCAGAATTGGCTCGCTGGCGCTGCGGTTATGCCGTGTTGCAGATGGCCGGATCGATGCCGCTTTCGCCGGCGGCCAAAGCCGCGACTGGGATCTCGCGGCCGCCGATTTGATCGTGCGGGAGGCGAATGGTAGAATGACCTCGCTCGAGGGCGAGACGATTCTTTATAACCGCGCCGAGGTGACTCACGGCGTGCTGGTCGCCGCGGGGCATGATCGCCACGCGCGGATCGTTAAGCATTTTCAGAAGGCAACATCGTAGGACAATATGGCCATGCCAGACAGCGTGCCGCACCAATTGCTTCATCTCGTGATCGGGGGCGAACTCATCGATCTCGAACACGCTACCTTCAAGGATCTCGACAAAGTCGAAATCGTGGGCCTGTATCCGAACTACGCGTCGGCGCATGCGGTCTGGAGGGCGAAGGCGCAGCAGACGGTCGATAACGCGCACATGCGATATTTTATCGTACACCTCCATCGGCTGCTCGATCCCAGTCAAGATACGAAGTCGTCTCATTGAAAGAACTGTTTCGCAATACGCTTCGCGCGGGCTGGGTACAGCAGTTCATCGGGCTTCTGGTCGCGGGGTTTCTCCGGCTGGTTTGGCTGACGAACAGGTTCAGCTATGATCCCGTCAATATATACGAGATTATCGATCCGCAGATGCCGATAATCCCTGCGTTCTGTCACTGACAACATCTCATGACGCCGTTCATCAAGCGGGCGGGCCATCGCGTCAAAGCGCTGATTTCACTCCATCGCGATGGAGAGTTCAACGCGCTGGCAGCGGAACGGCTCGGCGTGGGGGCGGTGCGCGGTTCGGGCGACCACGGCTCGGCGTTCCATCGCAAGGGCGGCGTGCGTGCATTCAAGGAGATGCTTCGCGCGCTCGAAGAGAATTATAACATGGCGTTGACTGCGGATGTGCCAAAACGCTCGCGCGTTGCTGGCCTCGGCGTCATCATGCTGGCTCGGGAATCCGGCCGCCCTATTATGCCGGTTGCGATGGCGACCAGCCGCTTCATTCGTTTGAAGAACTGGGATCGAACCACGATCAATCTACCGTTCGGACGCGGTACGATGGCTTGCGGTGAACTGATCTCGGTTCCTTCCGACGCCGATGATGAGATGATGGAGACGTTGCGGATGCGCCTCGAGGCGTCGCTGAACGACGCTACGCGTCGCGCGTACGCTCGGGTCGGCCGCCCCGAAGTCGAGGCGGGTCATGCCTAGTCAATTGCCGCTGACGCTGCGCATCTACCGCGTACTGTCCGCCGCTGCCGCCCCGCTGACGCCGGTCTTCATCAGGCGCCGGCTGAAACGAGGCAAGGAAGATTCTGCGCGCGCCGACGAACGGCGGGGCATCACCCGATATGACCGTCCGTCCGGACCTTTGGTCTGGATCCATGGCGCGAGCGTCGGTGAAGTGCTGGCCGCGGCCGGGCTTATCGAAAGATTGCGGGCGTTGAATATCCGCGTTCTGCTCACGTCGGGCACGGTCACCTCGGCGGCCGTCGTCGCCAAGCGATTCCCGCCCGACATCATTCACCAGTATGTGCCTTTTGACTCGCCGCGCTTCGTGGCGCGCTTTCTCAATCACTGGCGGCCAAGTCTCGCGCTCTTCATTGAATCGGATCTGTGGCCCAATTTGATTTTGGCGGCGGCCGCGCGCCGGCTGCCGATGGTGCTTATCAACGGGCGAATGTCGCATCGCTCGTTCCCGCGCTGGCGCAGGGCGTCGGGAACAATCTCGGCGTTGCTTGGACGGTTCGATATCTGCCTTGTGCAATCCGAGGTCGATGCGGAGAGATTCTCTGCGCTTGGAGGCCGCAACGTCATCACAACCGGTAACCTCAAGCTCGACGTGCAGGCGCCGCCGGCCGACGACGCCAGGCTTGAGCGTCTGATGTCGTTGACCAGAGGCCGGCCGGTGGTAGTGGCGGCGTCAACCCATCCAGGCGAGGAGGGGATGCTGCTCAACGCGCACAAGGCGCTGGCGGCTTACTTCCCGTCGCTGCTGACCGTGATCGTTCCGCGCCATCCCAATCGGGGCGAAGCGATCGCCCGCATGATCGCGGAATCCGGCACGCGAGTTGCGTTGCGATCGCTGGAGGAATTGCCGACGGCCCGGACAGACATTTATGTCGCCGACACCATGGGTGAGCTGGGGCTGTTCTATCGGTTGGCGCCGATCGTCTTCATGGGCGGTTCGCTGGTGCCGCACGGCGGCCAGAATCCGATCGAGGCGATCAAGCTGAATGCGGCTATCGTGCACGGGCCTCACGTCTTCAACTTCACGGATGTCTATGATGCGCTCGACGGTGCGGGCGGCGCGCGTCAGGCCGGCGACGGCGAAGCGCTGGTGAAGCAGCTTGGTCAGTTGCTGAACGATTCTGCCGCGCGCAATGCATCCGTGACCGCCGCGACGGAGGTCGTGGACCGGCTTGGCGGCGCACTGGATCGCACACTGGCTGCGCTTGAGCCGTATCTCTTGCAGTTGCGGCTGGAAATAGGGGCGGCTGATGCGTGAGCCGGCCTTCTGGAACCGGCCGTCATCGCTGCTCTCGCGATTGCTCATTCCCTTTGGCGCGCTTTATGGCGCGGTTGCCGCACAGCGGATGGCGCGGCCGGGCACGCGTGCCGGTGTTCCGGTGCTTTGTGTCGGGAATTATCATGTCGGTGGTGCCGGCAAGACGCCGACGGTTCTTGCATTGGCCGGCATCCTCCGAGCGATGGGCGAGACACCGGTCGTACTCAGCCGCGGCTACGGCGGACGACTGAGCGGCCCGGTGCGCGTCGATCCAGCTCTGCACACGGCCACCGATGTTGGCGACGAACCGCTGATGATGGCGCGGGAGGTTCCTGTGATCGTATCGCGGCAACGGGCGGCGGGAATTGCGCCGGCCCGCGCGACGGGTGCCAGCCTGATCCTGATGGACGACGGCTTCCAGAATCCGGCTATTGCGAAAGACGTTTCTCTGATCGTGATCGACGGCGATCGTGGCGTAGGCAACGGGCGTGTTCTCCCGGCGGGGCCGCTGCGCGCGCCGCTGCCGCCGCAGCTCGCTCGCACCGATGCGCTTGTGATTATCGGCAATGGAATCGCCGCGGACAGCATTGCAGCGCGCGTTCGTGAGCAGGCAGGCCTGGTGCTGCGGGCGCAACTCAGACCGAATGAAGCCTCCGTTGCCGCCCTGCGTGGCAGGCGTGTTCTTGCTTTTGCCGGTATCGGCGATCCCGCGCGGTTTTTTAGGAGCCTGCGCGCCTCCAGCATCGACGTCGTCGCGGAGCGCCCGTTCGCCGATCACCAGCCGTTTTCGCAGAGCGACATCGCAGAACTGCGTACCGCTGCCAAACGGGACAACCTGACGCTGGTGACGACGGAAAAGGATTTAGCCCGGTTGCGCAACATCGAAACGCTCGCAGCGTTCGCGCAGGCTGTCATCCCGTTCGCGGTCACGCTTGCGTTTGACGATGAACCGACGCTGCGGTCGTTCCTGACGGATCGGATCGGACGGGGCCGGGGATAGAGATCTAGTCCGGCGTCTTCAGCGCACCGGGATAGTGCCGCTGCAACACCGCGGTCGGCAGGGCGTAGGCCTCCTGCAGATCGACGCTCCAATATTTCAATTCGTCGAGCGGAATGCGTGCGTCGGTGATGGCGCAACGAACATAGGTTCCAGGCGAGATCACACGGAAATCGCCGTCGAGATATTGCACCTGCGCTTCGCCATGGCCGGAGGAACCAAATTTATTCAGCACCGCTGCGCTCCTTGCATCTTCCGGCCGTGGACAGCCCGCCGGTCACGATACCATTTCCACCAGTGTGGTGGTTCAGAAGTTCGCTTCATTTTCTCCGCAAGCTCTTCAAGCGAACTTCTGAACCAGAACCACACTATAGCGTTTTCGAGCGAAGTGGTTACCGGTTCGCGTGAAGAAAACGCGTCAAACCAAAAACATAGAGCCCGCTTCTGATTCTATCAGAAGCGGAAAAGCTCTAGAATCATAAATTGCTAGTGTCCTTTCGAATCTGAAGTCCGCTCCGGAGGACGCTGCAACAATAGGGCGAACTTCGGATTCGGGACACTAGATAGGTTCGCAATGTCCTGCGTTAAACCCACCGATTTGTGATGAATTGCCGTTCCAGCCACGTGATAGGTCTGACTTCGAGCCTCTTTGCAGCATTCCAGACCGTCCGGCAAGATTCATGCGCCTGCTGTCAGCACTCTCTGTGGTTGCGATCCTGGCTGCGCCCTTGGCCGCATCGGCGGCGGCCGGCAAATCGCCGGCAACGCCCGACCAGGTCGATATTCCTCGCGCCAACGGCGTGTTGCACGGCTTTCTCTACAAGCCCGACGGCAATGGCCCGTTTGCGACGGTGATCGCCCTGCATGGCTGCGAGGGCCTGACAGGCCACGGCGAGCAGATTCAGCCGCATTATCGGGATTGGGCTGAACGATTGTTGAAATCAGGAAGCGCGGTGCTGTTCCCCGACAGCTATGGATCGCGGGAGTCCGGCCCGCAATGCCGTGCCAAGGATCGTAAAATCTTCGCCCGCCGCGAACGGGTCGCCGATATCAAGACGGCGCAGCAGTGGCTGGTCAAACAACCCTGGGTCTTGCCTGATCACATCGGTCTATTGGGTTGGGCGAACGGCGCCAGTGCCGTTTTGTGGGCGATCCGTCCGCAACAGATCTCGACCGAATGGCACGATGATTTCCGCTCGGCGGTAGCGTTCTATCCGGATTGCCGGCTGTCATCGCGCCTCGGCTGGAGCGCGCGCGTGCCGACGCTGGTGCTGATCGGCGCCGACGACGATCTCAGTTCGCCCTCGGCCTGCAGGCAGATGGTCGACAATGCGCGCGGGCGCAGCGCGCTGGCCCGGATTGTGGTTTATCCCGGCGCTCATCACGGCTTTGACCAAGTGAATTCGCCGCTCCATGTGCTTGCCGGAATTTTCGATCAGGTTCCGGGGCACGGACACATCGGCACCAATCCTGCGGCGCGCGCGGATTCGCAAAAGCGCGTCGCCAAATGGCTTGCACGTTAATGGAGTGGATTTGACATTCGCTACGCACCAGCCCCGGGGTCAGCAGAGCGAATGTCAAATCCCAACTCCACTAAAAATTTAGTGCTGCTCGTGGTCCTTTGATTCTAACATTCGCAAAGACATTCGCTGAAACGGGATGCGAATGTTAGAATCGGACCACTAGAACAGATTGCCCTGATCGGCGGGTTTCCCTGTGCGCCTGGCAGGCGCCGGCTTGGGCGCGCTTGCCGGATTGGATGATATCGCCGCGGGCCGATCGGCACCGGCGGTAACAGCGACCCGTCCATCGGCGAATTCCAGCGAGAGCCGTGCGCCGGGGCCGACCGCCGATACGGTTCGCACGGTCTGTCCGGCATCATCGCGGACCAGCGCAAAGCCGCGCGCGAGGACGCCGCGATAGGAAAACGCCGACAGCAACTGTCCGGAATGGGCGATGCGGGCCTGCTGGCGCTGCAACAGGATGGACAACGCGCGCCGTGCGCGCTCGGCTAATCGCTGCGTGCGCTCGTCCGCGCGCGCGATGCGGTCACGTTGCGCCTGTGCATTGGCGAGCCGCGAGGCCTTGAGACGGATTTCAAGCCCGGCAAACCGCTCGCGGCGGTGACGCAGCACGACATGCGTACAATGTGTGAGTCGCGCGCCCGTGGTCGTGAGATTCTGTTTCGCATGGGCGACCTGCGTGCGCAGAACCCGAAGTGTCAGTCCGCCCGCCGCCTGCGTAAAGCGGCGATGATGGGCATGCGTGTTGGCCCTGAGGGCGCGGGGCAGGGCGGCTGCCGCGCCATCGAGCCGCTGACGTGGAATGGCGAGCAACTGGCTGGCTGCGGGCAAGGCGCGCGAGGCGGCGCGCAACTCGTTACGGCGGCTGTCCTGGCTGCGTTGCCAGCACAGCATCGCCCGGCGCGCGAAGTTTGTAACTTCGACAAACAATTCGGCGCGGACCGGCACGGCCATTTCGGCAGCCGCCGTCGGCGTCGGCGCGCGCTTGTCGGAGGCAAAATCGATCAGCGTCACATCGGTCTCGTGGCCGACCGCCGAGATCAGCGGGATCATGCTCTCCGCCGCCGCGCGCACGACGATTTCCTCGTTGAAGGACCAGAGATCCTCCAGCGATCCGCCGCCGCGCGCCACGATCAGCAGGTCGGGACGCGGAATTTTGCCGCCCTCGGGCAGGGCATTGAAGCCGTGGATGGCGGCGGCGATCTGCTCCGCGGAGCCTTCGCCCTGCACGCGCACCGGCCACACCAGCACGCGGCGCGGAAAACGGTCTTCCAGCCGATGAAGGATGTCGCGAATGACCGCGCCGGTGGGCGATGTCACCACGCCGATCACCTCGGGCAGCCACGGCAGCAGTTGCTTGCGCGCTTCGTTGAACAGGCCCTCGGCGGCGAGCTTCTTCTTGCGCTCTTCCATCAGCGCCATCAGCGCACCGACGCCGGCGGGCTCCAGCGCCTCGATCACGATCTGGTATTTCGACGAGCCGGGATAGGTGGTGAGCTTGCCGGTGGCGATGACCTCGAGGCCTTCCTGCGGCTTGAACCGCATCCGGCCGTGGACGCCTTTCCAGATCACCGCCTCGATCTTGGCCGACTCGTCCTTCAACGCGAAGTAGCAGTGCCCTGACCCATGGGGCCCGCGAAAGCCGGAAATCTCGCCGCGCACCCGAACATGACCGTAGGCGTCCTCAACGGTGCGTTTCAGCGCCGACGAGAGTTCGGAAACCGTGAATTCCGGCTGATTGGGCAATATCTGTGCGGAGCTCGTCGTCATGGATTTCCGGTCTGTTGCGCCTTCGCATTACCATGCTAAACCGCTTCGAACCCATCGAAAATCCCGGATTGGCCGTTATTCATGAACATTCTTGTGCTCGGCTCGGGCGGCCGCGAACATGCGCTGTGCTGGAAAATCGCGGGCTCTCCGCTACTCACCAAACTGTGGTGCGCACCGGGCAACGCCGGGATCGCGCAGGACGCCGAATGCGTCGCGCTCGATGTGAACGATCATCCCGCCGTGATCGATTTCTGCAAGTCCAACAAGATCGACCTGGTTGTCGTCGGGCCGGATGCGCTGATCGCGGCCGGCATCGTCGATGATCTCACCGCCGCCGGCTTCAAGACGTTCGGTTCGACGAAGGCGGCAGGCCGGCTGGAAAGTTCCAAGAGCTTTACCAAGCAACTCTGCCGCGACAACAACATCCCGACTGCCGCTTATGCGCATTTCTCCGACGCCGAGGCTGCAAGGAACTACGTGCGTGCGCAGGGTGCGCCGATCGTCGTCAAGGCCGACGGCCTTGCGGCGGGAAAAGGCGTCGTCGTGGCGATGACGCTGGATGAGGCGCTCGGCGCGATCGATATGATGTTCGGCGGTGGTTTTGGCGAAGCCGGCGCGGAAGTCGTGATTGAGGAATTCATGCAGGGCGAGGAGGCCTCGTTCTTCGCGCTGTGCGACGGCAAGCATGCGTTGCCGCTGGCGACCGCGCAGGATCACAAGCGTGCGTTCGATGGCGACAAGGGCCCCAACACCGGCGGCATGGGCGCCTATTCGCCGGCGCCGGTGATGACCGATGCCATGAACCAGCGGATCATGGACGAGATGGTGATGCCGACGCTGCGCGCGCTGGAGGCGATGGGCACGCCGTACAAGGGCGTACTTTATGCAGGCGTGATGGTCACGAAGGACGGCCCGAAATTGGTTGAATACAACGCGCGCTTCGGCGATCCGGAATGCCAGGTGC
>JAFEFK010000726.1 GCA_018240625.1 Pseudomonadota bacterium | reverse complement strand
CGGACATCCCCTGCGGTTATCGGACTTGCTGCCATATACGGGCGCGACGTTGCATCAGGATTTCGGGTTACGCCAGCATATTCAGGCAGCCGAACTCAGCGAAGGCGTCAGGCTCGCCTTTTCGTTTACGACGACCTCGTTCGACGCTCTGGGCCACTTTGTTCTTGCGGGCCTCGGCTATTCCCTTGTGTCACGACTTCCGATGACCCCCGCAGATGCTGCCAAGGTTATCGCGCTGCCCATGAGAAATTCACTGCTGCGCCGGGGCCGATCGCATGTCGTGACTCGTCAGGGGCGAGCACTGTCGCCGGCTGCCGCAGAACTTTTGCGGATAATCATCGCGGGCATGAAGCCATCCGTCCGGAATACTGCCCGACCTGCAAACCGAGATTGAGGTCCGGCGCCGAACGCGACATCGGCTCTGCTAAAACTGAATCACTCCCACTCGATGGTGCCCGGCGGCTTGCTCGTGATATCGTAGACCACGCGATTGACGCCTTTGACTTCGTTGATGATCCGGGTCGCGGTTTCGCCCAGGAACTTCATGTCGAAGGAATAGAAGTCGGCGGTCATGCCGTCGGTCGAGGTCACGGCGCGCAGGCCCACCACATACTCATAGGTGCGTCCGTCGCCCATCACGCCGACGGTCTTCACCGGCAGCAGCACCGCGAACGCCTGCCAGATCGTATCGTACAGCCCTGCCTTACGGATCTGGTCGATATACACCGCGTCGGCCTCGCGCAGGATGTCGAGCTTCTCGCGCGTGATCTCGCCGGGGCAGCGGATCGCAAGCCCCGGCCCCGGGAACGGATGGCGGCCGACGAACACGTCGGGCAGGCCGAGTTCGCGGCCCAGCACGCGCACCTCGTCCTTGAACAGTTCGCGCAACGGCTCGACCAGCTTCATGTTCATGCGCGCCGGCAAGCCGCCGACATTGTGGTGCGACTTGATCGTCACCGACGGACCGCCGGTGAACGACACGCTTTCGATCACGTCGGGATACAGCGTGCCCTGCGCCAGGAATTCGGCGCCGCCCAGTTTTTCCGCCTCGGCATCGAACACGTCGATGAACAGCCGTCCGATGGTCTTGCGCTTCACCTCGGGGTCGGTGACGCCTGCCAGTGCGCCCAAAAATTGTTGTGAGGCGTCAACGTGGACCAACGGGATGTTGTAGTGATGACGGAACAGGTCGACGACCGTCTTGCCCTCGTCCTTGCGCAGCATGCCGTGATCGACGAATACGCAAGTGAGCTGGTCGCCGATCGCCTCATGAATCAGGATCGCCGCGACGGATGAATCGACGCCGCCCGACAGGCCGCAGATCACCCGGCCCTTGCCCACCTGCGCGCGGATCTTTTCGATGGCCTCCTCGCGGAAGGCGCGCATGGTCCAGTCGCCGGTGAGGCCCGCGACCTTGCGGACGAAATTGCGAATGAGTTTTGCGCCGTCGGGCGTATGCACCACTTCCGGGTGGAACATCAGGCCGTAGTATTTGCGCGTCTCGTCCTGGATGATCGCGTACGGCGCGTTCGGCGAGATGCCCGCCACTTCAAACCCCGGCGGCATTTTGGTGATACGATCGCCATGGCTCATCCAAACCGGATGCCGCTCGCCCATTTTCCATGTGGCATCGAACAGGTGACTCGGCGCCTTCACCTCGACGTCGGCGCGGCCGAACTCGCGATGGTGGCCGCCTTCGACCGTGCCGCCAAGCTGGGCGGCCATGGTCATCTGGCCATAGCAGATGCCGAGCACGGGAACGCCGGACTCGAAGATCGCCTGCGGCGCGCGCGGCGAACCCGCCTCGTGCACAGACTCCGGTCCGCCGGACAGGATCACCGCTTTCGGCTTCATGTCCTTGAAGGCGGCTTCGGCCTTCTGGAACGGGACGATCTCGGAGTAAACGCCCTCCTCGCGCACCCGCCGCGCGATGAGCTGGGTCACCTGGCTGCCGAAATCGATGATGAGAATCTTGTCGTGCGCCGAGGCCACTGAAGGCATCGACTGAGCGGTCTGCTGGGCTGCTGTCATGGCTGAGGAAATACGCGACCGAAGGACGTCTCGCAACGGGCAAAGCCGCAAGACACACACGCTTTCACCTCTCCCCGCGCGCGAAGAGAGGTCGGCCGGCTGAGCGGAGCGAAGGCGGTCGGGTGAGGGGCTCGGTCGGCTCCTGGCCTCGACAGCGCCCCTCACCCCGCCCCTCTCCCCGCAGGCGGGGAGAGGGAGCGCGCGACCGACGACGCAACTCTGAATCTCGCCGAAACCGGCGACTCAATCCGGTAAAATCCCTTACCCTTGCCGCCGCAAGACGCTGACGAAAAACCCGTCCGTGCCGGTGCGGCGGGGGGTCATCAGCAGTCCCTCCGGGCTCTGGATCGTGGCGGCGAGAAAGTCGTCCGCCTTGTCCCACAGCACAGCAGCCACCTCCGCCGGCGGCACCACAGCGAATTCTGAATGGCGGCCGATAAACTTCCGGATTTGCTCGCTATTTTCCGGTGGCAGCACCGAACAGGTGATGTAGGCGATCCGCCCGCCCGCTTTCACCAAACTGGCCGCCCGATCAAGCACTTCGGCCTGATCTTTCAACCGCACCTCCAGCGCACCCGGACGCATCCGCCATTTGGCGTCGGGATTGCGCCGCCAGGTCCCGGTTCCCGTGCAGGGCGCATCGATCAGCACGAGGTCCGCCGTGGCGCGGATGTCCGCCAGCGGATCGCCCTCCCCCTTCGGCGTACGGATATCGGCGTTGTGGACGCCCGCCCGCGACAACCGCTCGTGGATCGGCGCAAGCTGCCGCTTGTCGTGGTCGGTCGCAATCAGCCGGCCCTTGCCCTGCATCATAGCCGCCAGCGCCAGGATCTTGCCGCCCGCGCCTGCGCAGAGGTCGATCACCTGCTCGCCGGGCTTGGCCGCGGACAAGAGTGCGGCGAGTTGGGAGCCCTCGTCCTGCACCTCGATGCCGCCCTTGATGAAGTCTTCCTCGGCGTGAACGCCGGGATTGCGGGCATCGGCGCCGAGCTGGATGCGCAAGCCCAGCGGCGACCATGGCGTCGGTTCCGCGCCGAGATGACGGAGCGAGCCCAGTACCTTCTCGCGCTTCGTCTTCAGCGTGTTGACCCGCAGATCGAGCGGCGCGCGGCTCGCCATGGCCATGGCTTCCGCGGCGCGTTCGTCCCCGAACACATCCGTCAGATAGCCGTCCAGCCATTCGGGATAGTCGCCTGCGATGTGCGCCGGCGCATCGTCGGTGGTGCGCGAGCTGAGTGCTGCGCGTTCGCCGTCCGAGAGCGGTTCGGGTGCGAAACGGCTGCCGTCGCACAGCGCCGCGATCTTGTCGGTATCGAACCCGCGTTCGAGCTTGAGCATGCCGAGCAGCCGCGACCGCGGCGTGTCGTCGTCCATGATCCACGCGCTGGAGGCCTGACGGCGCAGCACATCGTAGACCAGCCCGGAAATTCCGGCGCGATCGCCGGAGCCCGCGAAGCGATGCGCGGTGCCCCATTCCTTCAGCGCCTTTGCGGCAGGCACTCGCTGGGTGTCGATCGTGGCGAGCACGTCAATGGCGGCGGACAGCCTTGCGGCAGGGGTCATGACAGACTTTCGGTTGGAACAGGCTGCCCTACTCAGATCACGAGCAGGATGCGTAACGCGAAGTAGAGCCACATCGCCAGCAGTACCAGCACGCCGGCGAACCAGGCGAGACCACGCTGCGGCACGTAGTTAGACGTCACGAAGATGCCGGCGTGCACGAAGCGCGTCACCACGAAGACCCAGGACATCAGCACGATGAAGAGGTCGGCGTGGCGCAGCGGCAGCGCCAGCGCGATCAGCACATAGAACAGCACCGGCACTTCGAACTGGTTGCGGAAGCAGTTGCCGATCTGCGTCGCCCGCGTCGACCAGCCCTGCTGCCCGAGCGCGATGTCCTTGATCCGGGTCTCGCCCGACTTCAGCGACTTCGTGCGCGCCGCACCCATCGCGATCAGCAGCGCGAACGTCAATCCGACCAGCACGAACACCGGCAACAGCACCATTTGAACCGACATCGATCCTCCCATTACCCTGTCCTGCACCGCTATAGCGCCCGCTTCCGCGCGTGACAAATCCTGCCCCAAGTTCTTTTTGAACCCGGATGGGAGTTGCAGCCACAAAGAGAGGAGCGGCATGCAGGAATTTCATCACCTAAAAATTTTCCATTTAATCGCTTTTTGACCGTGCAAGAATTTTTGTTTCCGTGTCGCTACGTGTTCACGAAGCACTTCGCGCCTGACGACGTATCCACAGCCGCTTCGTGACGGCACTTTGCAAGCTCGCAACAATCGGAGCGGCGTGATGTTGCACAAGACCGGACCAGGCAAGATCAAGGTATTCATGTCGCAGCGGTGGGCAGGCGTGCTGACCGCCCTGCTCTACAATTTCGACTTTGACGATTATTACGGGGAGACGCTGCGCGACCTGAAACGTGAGCATCAGATCTATCTGAAAGATCACGTCGAGCCTCTACTTGCGAACAATTCGGGCAACATCTGGATGCGGGGCTCCGCAAGCCAGATCGGCACAAGCCCATGGAACCAGAGAACATCGGAAGCGCGCGTCTATAACGTTGCCAAATTTCTGCAAGGTCTCGGGGTTGCCGACGGGCAGATGCGGCTCGACGCCATCGGCTCCGATGCGACGGTTCTGCACAGGCCTGACGAGGAAACCGATCGCGGTGTGACGTTGTGGGTTCAACCGCGCCCTATCCCCGAACCTCCGCCGCGCGAAGTCCCCCGAAAGGCGCTGATCACAAAGCACTTCAAAATCGCGCTCGTGACCGGCCTATCGCTTTCGCAGGCCGTTAATGTCGGCAAGGTGTTTCGCGGGGTCAAGCTCGGTGGTGGGGTGGCGATCGACGGCCTGATCTTCCTGATCCTGGATACGGAGAACAACATCGCGTGCCTCTACGTCTACATCGGGATCGGTCTCGGCTCGGGCTTCAATTTCACACCGAAAGTCTCTGCAACGACTCTCGGTCCATGGACGAGCTTTGAAACGGAAAAAGAAATGTCGTGCTGGCAATTCGGCCGCTGGGCGCGCTTCACGACGGCTGGCGCGGCAAGCCATTCGGTCAACTGGATCACCATGGAAACGCCGCCGGGGATCGACAACGTGTCCTCGTTATCCATCGATACCGGAACGACGCTCGGCATGGGCGCGTCGACAACGATCGGCGACATCATCCGGGTCGGACAGCCCTACCGCTATTCCGGTCCATGACGGCTCTTCGGGCCGACCGGACGATCTGATCAGGGCGAGGGTTACCAGGCAGCGCGTCGCTTGCGCCGAACCGCCTAGACCTTGTCCGGCCCGACGCGCACGAGCTGCTTGCCGAAGTTCGCACCTTTCAGCAGACCCATGAAGGCCGCCGGCGCGCTTTCCAGCCCCTCAGTCACGAACTCGCGGTGTTTTACCTTGCCCTCGCGCAGCCACTGCGGCATGTCGCGGATGAAATCCGGGAACATCACCGCGAAGTCGCGCACGATGAAGCCGCGAAAATTCAGCCGCTTCACCAGGATCGCACGCATGATCGAGTTGGCCCACGGCGGGGCCGGCGTGTCCTTGGTGAAGATCGTGTTGTAATCGGCGATCAGGCCGCACACCGGAATGCGTGAAAAATCGTTCAGCAGCGGAAACACCGCGTCGAACACTTTTCCGCCGACGTTCTCGAAATAGACGTCGATGCCCTTGGGACACGCCGCCTTCAACTGCGCGGCGAGATCGGGCGAGCGGTGATCGATGCATTCGTCGAAACCGAGCTCGTTCCTGACGTAATCGCATTTCTCCTTGCCGCCGGCGATGCCGACCGCACGCGCGCCCTTGATCTTCGCGATCTGGCCGACCGCGGAGCCGACCGCACCGGAGGCCGCCGCGACGACCACGGTCTCGCCGGGTTTTGGCTTGCCGATTTCAAGCAGGCCCGTATAGGCGGTCATGCCGGGCATGCCGAGCACGCCCACCGCGGTCGAGATCGGCGCGATCTTCGGATCGATCTTGCGCAGGCCCGCGCCATCCGACAGCGCATATTGCTGCCAGCCGGAATGCGCCAGCACGATATCGCCCTCGGCAAAACCGGGATTGTTCGAGGCCATCACCTCGCACACGGTACCGCCTTCCATCACGCCGCCGAGCGGCACCGGGGCGGAATAGGACGGCCCCTCGCTCATGCGGCCGCGCATATAGGGATCCAGCGTCAGCCAGATCGTCCGCAGCAGGATCTGCCCGTCGCCGGGTGTCGGCACCGGATAATCCTCAAGACGAAAATCCGTTGGCTTGGGTTCGCCGGCCGGGCGTGCAGCGAGAACGATGCGTTTGGCGGATTGGGACATGGGTGTTTCCTCTGAATTGCAATTTCCTCTTCGTCATGCCCGGCCTTGTGCCGGGTATCCACGTCTTACCACATGATGCAGAAATCAAGACGTGGATGGCCGGGATAAACCCGGCCATGACGACCTACAAAAATGTTGATTGCGTTCCAATTGACTGAATTATCACGCCGCGATCTTCGCCAGCACGTTGTCGAAAGCCGCCGCTGCGCTCTCGATATCCTTGAACACAAGCCCGCTGTCGGCCGACTGCTTCTGGCCGTGATTGTCCCTGATCGCATCGACCGGCTCGCCGCGGTCGAGCACGGACTGCGGCGCGATCACAAAGAACTTGTGCTCGGAAATCTCCTGATCTTTCGGCAGGAATACGCCGAGCGAGACGATGTCGTTGCCGCGGCGATAGGAAATGTAGCGATCGACGGCGACGAAGCCTGCGCGCTGCAATCCGCCGAGCTTGGCGTGGCCATCGCTGCCGACCAGCTTGTGGGCGCGAAAGCCCTTCACGCCTTCGGATTTCGCCTTCGCGGTCTCCTCCGACAGATCGTATTTCTCCGCCATCCGCTTGCCGACATCCGCGAGCTGCGCCGACATCGCATGCTCGAAATCCTTCAGCTCGGTGCGCGGCTTCGAGGCTTTGCGCGGCTTTAGAGCGTTGCGCTTCTCGAGTTCCGCCTGGCATCGCAAAATCAGATCGTCGACCGATTTCCGCTCCGCATTGGCAAGCAGGTTCTTCAGGTCGGAATCCGAAAGCGCGGCAATTCGGTCGTCTGTCCAATCAACCATGGTTCCAAGTTTCTCTTCTCAATGATGTCGGATGGTACCGACATGATGCAGCCACCCCGCGCGGCGGCGCAGACGATGGGCGGCACCGCGACAGTAACTCGTTTTTGCGCCGCTGTGCGGCTCAATTTAGGCGATTTGCCTCAATCAGGCGCCGCCCGGATAGTTCGGACTTTCACGGGTGATCGTGACATCGTGAACGTGACTCTCGCGCAAGCCCGCGCCTGTGATGCGCACGAACTGCGCCTTCTCATGGAACTCGGCCAGATTGCGTGCGCCGACATATCCCATCGCCGCGCGCAGACCGCCGGCGAGCTGATGCATGACGTTGCCTACTGGTCCCTTGTAGGGCACTTGCCCCTCGATGCCTTCCGGCACGAGCTTCAGCGTATCCTTGATGTCCTGCTGGAAGTAGCGGTCGGCCGAGCCGCGCGCCATCGCGCCGACCGAGCCCATGCCGCGATAGGCCTTGTAGGAACGGCCCTGCCATAAAAACACTTCGCCGGGCGTCTCATCCGTGCCCGCCAGCAGCGAGCCGACCATGGCGATATCGGCGCCGGCCGCCAGCGCCTTGGCGAGGTCGCCTGAGAACTTGATGCCGCCGTCGGCGATGACGGGGACATCGGCCTTCTTCGCAGCCTCGACCGCATCCATGATCGCGGTGAGCTGCGGCACGCCGACGCCCGCGACGATGCGCGTGGTGCAGATCGAACCCGGCCCGATGCCGACCTTGATCGCGTCCGCGCCGGAATCGATCAGCGCCTGCGCGCCTTCGGTCGTTGCGATGTTGCCGGCGATCACCTGCACGGCGTTCGACAGCCGCTTGATGCGGTTGACCGCCTCCAGCACGCGGCTGGAATGACCGTGCGCGGTATCCACGACGATCAGATCGACGCCGGCGTCGATCAGCCGCTCGGTACGCTCGAAGCCGCCCTCGCCCACCGTCGTTGCCGCGGCGACGCGCAGACGGCCCTGCGCATCCTTGCAGGCCAGCGGATGCGCCACCGCCTTTTCCATGTCCTTGACGGTGATGAGGCCGACGCACCGATATTGATCGTCGACCACCAGCAGCTTTTCGATGCGATGCTGGTGCAGCATCCGCTTGGCTTCATCCTGGCTGACGCCCTCGCGCACCGTCACGAGATTCTCGTGCGTCATCAGTTCAGATATTTTTTGCCGCGGGTCGGTGGCAAAACGTACATCGCGGTTGGTGAGAATGCCGACCAGTTTGCCCGGCACGCCTTTGCTCGCGCCGGTGACAACCGGAATGCCGGAGAAGCCGTGATCGTTCATCAGCGACAGCGCGTCGGACAGCATCGCATCAGGGCCGATGGTAAGCGGATTGACCACCATGCCGGACTCGAACTTCTTCACCTGCCGCACTTGAGCGGCCTGCCCATCGACATCGAAGTTGCGATGGATGACGCCCATACCACCGGCCTGCGCCATGGCGATCGCCATCCGCGCCTCGGTGACGGTGTCCATGGCGGACGCCATGATCGGAATGTTGAGCGGAATGGCGCGGGTTACACGGGTGCGGATATCGGCTTCGGACGGCAGGATGTCGGACAGGCCGGGCTTCAGCAGCACGTCGTCGAACGTGTAGGCTTCGCGTAGTTCCTGAAATCTGCCTGCAAGCGCCATCGCCAACTCCATTCAGCGGCGCATTCGCCGCAAGGTCATCGCCGGATGATAAACGACCAGTCAGCGACACCTTGGCGTCGCCGTCGAATCGGGTTCCATTCGGCTGGGTTGGCGGTGGTCGATAGCATGGCCGCTTTTGGAATCAAAGCGTTTGGCAGCCATGCGACGGGTTTTCCCGCTCGCCGGAAAGCCGCCAGTTTAGCGCGGATAGCCCGGCGGAGGCCCGTGCTGACGGATCGCCTCGACCACCTCGCGATGCCGGCGATCCTCGCGCTTCATGTGAACCGCGATCAGCGCATGCGCCGACGGTACCAGCAGCAAAATGTGGAAAACCAGCCCGAAAATCGCGCAAAACACGATCAGGACGAGGTTGAAGATCGCCGAAAACGGCTGCCCGTTCAACAGCAGCCCAAGCGGCGGCACCAAGGCGGCAAGCACGTAGATCATCGTCCTGTCTCCGGCGAAAACTTACCAATGATTTAGGGGGTATGCGCCGTTGCGCAATAGCCGCCCTGCTCCAACGGTGCTACGCCCGCTTCATTGCCGTCTCGCCTGACTCGTCCTGCATGACAAAAGAACGCCTGATCCCGCTCATCGTCGCCGCCGCGCTGTTCATGGAAAACATGGACTCCACGGTGATCGCGACCTCGCTTCCTGCGATTGCCGCCGACATCGGCACCAGCCCGCTGACGCTGAAGCTCGCCATCACGTCCTATCTGCTGGCACTGGCGGTGTTCATTCCCGCGAGCGGCTGGACCGCCGACCGTTTCGGCGCGCGTACCGTGTTCAGCATAGCGATTGCCGTTTTCATGGTCGGCTCGATCGGCTGCGCGCTGTCGTCCTCGGTCACGGACTTCGTCATCGCCCGCACCCTGCAAGGGATCGGCGGCGCCATGATGACGCCGGTCGGCCGGCTGGTGCTGCTGCGCTCGATCGACAAGAGTGCGCTGGTCAATGCGATGACGTGGGTCACGGTGCCCGCCCTGATCGGCCCCGTGGTCGGACCTCCCCTCGGCGGCTTCATCACCACCTATTTCTCGTGGCACTGGATCTTCCTGATCAACATCCCGGTGGGCGTGCTCGGCATCTTCATGGCGCTGCGCTACATCGATCCGATCCGCAGCGAGAAGCCAGAGCGCTTCGATCTCTACGGACTAGTGCTGGCCGGCATCGGGCTCGGCGGCATCGCCTTCGGCCTCTCCGTCGCGGGCCTCAATCTGCTGCCCTGGACGGTGGTGATCGGACTGATCGGCATCGGCTCGATCTCGATGACGCTGTATGTGATCCACGCCCGGCGCACCGCCTCGCCGGCGCTGGATCTCACGCTGCTGCGCCTGCCGACATTCCGTGCCAGCATCTATGGCGGCTTCCTGTTCCGCCTCGGCATCGGCGCGCTGCCGTTCCTGTTGCCGCTCCTGATGCAGGTCGGTTTCGGCCTGTCGCCGTTCAGCTCCGGCCTCGTGACGTTCTCCTCCGCCGTCGGCGCCATGGGCATGAAGACGCTGGCCGCGCGCATCATCCGCACCTTCGGCTTCCGCAACATCATGACCATCAATGCCGTCGTCTCCTCGGTGTTTCTCGCGGCCTGCGCGCTGTTCACCGTCACGACGCCGCTGCTGCTGATCATGATCATCCTGGTGGTCGGCGGTTTCTTCCGCTCGCTGCAGTTCACGGCGATCAACACGCTGGCCTATGCGGATGTCGAGCCGGAGCAGATGAGCCGCGCCACCACCATGGCCAGCGTGAACCAACAACTGGCGATTTCGGCCGGGATCGCGGTGGGCGCGTTCTCCGTGGAAACGACGATGCTCTATCATCACAGCACCGAGCTGACGGCCGCCGATTTCGGGCCCGGCTTCATCGTCGTCTCGATCCTGGCGGCGATGTCCACCTACTACTTCTTCAGGATGCCGGCCGATGCCGGCCATCAGGTGTCGGGACGACGGATGGTCGTCATTTCGGATCCGACCCGCGAGTCCGAGGCCGAGGAAGAAGCCGCCCGCGAGACCGCGACCGCGCGCGACCAGCGGCTGAGCTGAGGCGCGGACTTCTCAAATCGACGGAAAGGCCACCGGACCGCCGCCGATGTTCGCTGCCAAGATCGTGCAGGCCTCACTGGGTCCGCGCGTCTCGGAAACGAAAAGTTGTTCGGACTCCTTT
>JAFEFK010000725.1 GCA_018240625.1 Pseudomonadota bacterium | reverse complement strand
TTCTCCGCTCCAAGGTTTGAAGAACGTCATTCTCACGCCTCACATCGGCGGCTCGACCGAAGAAGCACAGGACCGTATCGGCAAGGAGGTTGCCCGTAAGATGATCGACTATTCCGACAGTGGATCGACCATGGGCGCCGTGAATTTTCCACAAGTGCAACTTCCGACCCGCCCCGTCGGCGCTCGGTTCATCCACGTTCACCGCAACGTCCCGGGAATGCTCAGGCGGCTGAACGAGGTATTCTTGCAACGCGATATCAACATCGCCGCGCAATATCTGCAGACCGACAGCGAGATCGGATACGTTGTGATCGACGCCGAGGAGCCGGGCAGTATCGGTGAGGAAATTCTTGACGAGATCAGGACGCTCGACGGCACGATTCGTGCGCGACTGGTCTACGAGAACTAGCAAATCGCGAACAACCGTCATTCGTCGCGGCTGGAAACATGACCGGCCGTGATGAGCTAAACGCCGGACGCTCTATTCTATCGGCCATCCGTCGGCTGCCGGGGTGTGACTGTCACGATTAGAGGACAGATATTTCATCCGTTGCGATCCGCACGCGCAAGGCAGCCATGAGCAGGCTCCATTGCGCAGTCCCTGTGAATGGTGATGATGGCGCAAACCCGCGCATGGGACGGGACGGAGGATTGCATGAATCGGATTACGGGGCGGTCTGCATTTCTGGCGTTGCTCAAGGATGAGGGGATCACGCATCTCTTCGGCAATCCGGGAACGACCGAACTTCCCATCATGCATGCGCTCAAGGAGCATCCTGATCTCACTTACGTCATGGCGATGCAGGAAAGCCTGGTCGTTGCGATTGCGGATGGCTACAGCCGCGCGTCGGGCCGTCTCGTCGCCTGCAATGTCCATGTCGCTCCCGGTCTCGGCAATGCGATGGGCTCGCTCTACAACGCGAAATTCACGGGCACGCCGATGATCCTGACTGCCGGACAGCAGGAACAGGGGCACGGGTTGATGGAGCCATTGCTTTACGATCCGCTGGTCCGGATTGCCGAGCCTCTGGTAAAATGGGCCGTCGAGGTGACGCGCCTGGAGGACTTGCCGCGTATCGTGCGGCGGGCCGCAAAGATCGCGACGACACCGCCGACCGGCCCCGTCTTCATCTCTCTTCCCGGCGATATTCTGAACGCCGAAGCCGGAATTGAGCTTGGGCAATCGACACGGGTGGATACGCGAGTCCGTCCTTCAGACGATGCTTTGCGGGCATTAGCCGCGCGCATTCTGAAAGCGCAGCGCCCGGTCATCGTCACCGGCGACGAGATCGTGAAAAGCGACGCGCTGAACGAGGCGGCGCAGCTTGCGGAAACGCTCGGCTGTCCGGCCTATCAGCAATCGGTCGCCTATGGCGCGCATTTCCTCTCGGAAAGCCCGTGTTACATGGGACCGCTATCGCGCGATCAGAAACACGTACGTGCGACGCTCGACGGCTACGATCTCATGATCGTGCTCGGGTCTGACCCCTTACGCATGTCCGTTTACAATGAGGTCGATCCGCTGCCCGCAGGTCTGTCGATCGCGCAGATCGGTCTCGTCGACTGGGACATCGCGAAGAATTATCCGGTCGATATCGCGCTCAAGGCCGATGTGAAGCAAACGCTGCTAGCCTTGATCCCTGAGATCAAGGCCGCCGGCGGGGCGGCACTCGAGAAGCGCGCGAGCGACGGCCTTGCGGCGTTGAAGGCCAATAACTGGACCGCTCGCCGTGCGAGGCTGGTGCAGGAGATTGCCGCAGCCAAGGACAAGTCTCCGATCAATCCGGACTGGCTGGCGCTGAAGGTCATCGAGGCGATGCCCGAGAATGCAATCCTGGTGGATGAAGGCCT
>JAFEFK010000724.1 GCA_018240625.1 Pseudomonadota bacterium | reverse complement strand
ATGGTGGCGACCGTTACGGTGTGATCGTCGCCAAGGACTCGCCGATCAAATCGGTCGCCGAGTTGAAAGGAAAAAAGATCGGTGCGGTCGCCGGATCTGGTTGCTTCAGCACATTCCGTGTCTTCCTTGACAGGAACGGTATGAAGGAAAGCGATTTCCAGATCGTGAATATGAAAGTCGAGGATTTACGCGCCGCCGTTCAGCAGGGCATCGTCGATGCCGCGGTGATCTGGGAGCCGCATGCGTCGATCGGTGAGACGATGGGTGTCGTCAGGCGCATTCAATCCATGAAGGGCGTGAGCGAATCGCCCAATCTCGTATTGGTTCGCCGCAAGTTTGCCGACGCGAATCCCGAGGCAGTCGCGCGATATATCGCCACGCTGATCGATGTCGGCAAGTATATCAAGTCGCAGCCTGCGGACGCTGCAACCAAGGCCGCGGCCAATATCAGCAAGCAGGGCGTCACGATCGATCCGAAAGCGCTTGAGCTGGCCCTGACCCGCATCAATGTCGACCCGAAACTGACGGATGCCATGACGGACGAACTCGTCCCCGTTGCGCAATCCATGAAGGCGGCGGGCAAAATTCCCAACGTTCCGGACTTCAAGAAGCTTGTGCGTAATGAGTTTTATGATCAGGCCGTGAAAATATCGGCTTCAGGCAACTAGGGACCAGCATGCCCAATGCGACGCTGTCGGAGCCGGCGGCGGCCTTTGCCAACGAACAAAGGCCGCGCAGCATGGTCTATCGTGCAACCGCTTCGGTGGTGGTATTCGCGCTGCCGATCATCGCGTTTCTGCTGATCTGGGAGGTTGCGGTGCGTTTGGGCTGGGTCGATGCGACGATCCTGCCGCCGCCATCCACTATCGTTAGACGTGGCTGGGTGTTGCTGAACCCCTCCGATCTCGGACAGAGCATCTTGCTGGCCCACATCGGCGTCAGCCTGTGGCGCGCGCTGATCTCGTTTGCGCTGGCGGCGGTGTTGGCGATACCGCTCGGTTTCTTTCTTGGTCTCAACAAGACCGCTTATCTGATCGTCTCGCCGTTGCTGAGCCTGCTGTTGCCGCTTCCGGCCGTGGCGTGGACGCCGATCTTTCTTGTCAGTTTCGGTCAAGGCGATCTGACCATCGTTGCGGTCTGTTTTCTCGGCGCGTTCTTTCCAATTCTTTACAGCACCATTCAGGGCGTGCGCGGAATTGGGCGGCACTCGTTATGGGTGGTGCGCAGTATGGGAGCGGGCTGGTTCGACATTTTTCGGCGCGTGCTGCTTCCGGGTGCGTTGCCGACGCTGATCTCCGGCCTCAAGCTCGGAATGGCGCATTCGTGGCGTACCCTGGTGGCAGCCGAGATGCTGGCGGCGCTATCGCATGGGCTGGGGTTCATGATCTTCGCTGCGCGTTCCTACATGGACGTGTCGACCATGTTCGTCGGGATCGTTTGCCTCGCGGTCATCGGACTTCTTATCGAACGCGCCGTATTTGGCTCGCTTGAAGCCGTGACGATCCGCCGCTGGCACGGCACCGGCAAGCTTGGATCGAACCGATGAGCGTCGAAACTTCTGACGTTCGCCTTGAGCGGTACGATCTGTCGACGGCACCGTTCGGCGCGATGGTCGGGATCGGGCGCGCGGCGCTGATCGTCGTGCCGCTGATTTTATGGGAACTATGTTCGCGGTTTGGATTGATCAACGGCTTTCTGTTTCCGCCGCCTTCGATGATCCTCTACAAGCTCTGGGTGCAGTCCGGCCCGATCGGTAATCCCCCTTATGCGATCTGGTGGCACGTCGCCTATAGCATGCTTCGATTGCTGTCCGGCATAACGCTCGCAGTTGGCATCGGCACCCTCATCGGGGTTGCGCTGGGCATGAGCCGGCGGGCTCGTCTGGTGTTTCAGCCCATCATCAGCATTCTGATGCCCGTGCCGACGCTGGCCTGGACTCCCGTCCTGCTGCTGCTCATCGGTATCGATAACCGCACCACGATCCTCGTTGTGTTTCTCGCCGCGGTGTTCGAAATGATCTACATCGTCGCCAGTGGCATCGAGATGATGAACGTCAAGATGCTTTGGGTCGCCCAATCGATGGGCGCGACCAGGTGGCAGATTTTCTGGCGCGTCATTATTCCCGGCATTTTCCCGTATCTGATCACCGGCACCCGGCTGGGAACCGGGTATGCATGGCGGGCGCTGATTGCGGCGGAAATGCTGGCTGCGAGCAGCTACGGACTTGGCTTCATGATCTACGATGCTTCCGAATACATGAACATGGACGTCATTTACGGCGGCGTGATGCTGATCGCCGTGCTTGGCTATGTGCTGGAGAACGTCCTGATCGGGAAGATCGAAGCAGCCACCACGGAAAAATGGGGAGTACTCAATGAGCGTTGACACGGCACGGATACTCCCGCTGCGGAACGGTGCAGGCACCAATCCGAAGATCGTCGCCAAGAATATTCAGAAATATTTTGGCAACGTCCTGGCGATGGAAGACATATCGTGCTCGATCAACGAGCGTGAATTCGTCGCCATCATCGGGCCCAGCGGATGCGGCAAGTCGACCTTTCTCTATCTGATTGCCGGATTCGAGAAGGCCAGCCACGGCGAACTGCTGATAAACAATGTTCCGATAACAGGGCCCGGTCCCGACCGAGGCATCGTGTTTCAGGAGTTCGTGCTGTTTCCATGGCTGACGGTGCTGCGGAACGTGACACTCGGCCTCGACATCAAGGGTGTGCAGCGACAGGAAGCCGAGGAGAGGGCGCGGAAGTGGATTCGTCTGACGGGCCTTTCCGGATTCGAAGATGCCTATCCGTCCACGCTTTCCGGTGGCATGAAGCAGCGCGTCGCGATCGCTCGTGCGCTTACCTATGATCCGGAAGTCCTGTTGCTTGACGAGCCGTTTGGAGCGCTGGACGTTCAGACCAAGAATTACATGATCCAGGATCTCCAGAATCTGTGGTTGGAAGCGAACCGTACCATTGTGATGATTACACATAGCGTGTCGGAAGCGGTTCAGCTTGCCGATCGGGTGCTGGTTCTCAGCTCGCGGCCTTCGCGCATCATCGCCGACGTTGCAATCAAGCTGCCGCATCCGCGCGATTTGCGCGATCCGCTGCTCCGGCGTCACGAAGACGAGATTACGGCCATCTTGTCGGCCGAAGTCGACAAGGCGATGAGTCTGGAGCGGCAGGCCTCGGCCAAGGCCGAGAGACGGGGAAGCTAGTTGGCGGGGGCTTTTGCTCCGGCGCGCGGTTTGAAGCCCGGCCCGAGCGGCCCGAGCCGAACCCCGGCGCGAAGCCGGGCATAGTCATATTCGCCGGGGTCGACGATATGGCCACCGGGCGCCAGCACAACGATAACGGCCTCTGCCATCGGTTCGAACTCGGCGCGAAAATGCACCGCGCTTTTCACGGCGAGGATTTTCTGCTTCGCGGGCTCGATGCCGACATGGCGGAACAATTCCCGGTCATGGGCCTGCATGCGCTTGCTGCTGACGACAACACTCACGCCTCCGATTGTCAGGGTGGCCATGGGGCCGAGATCGATCTTCCGCCGGCCGATGGCAACGCCGCTCGATACGATTTGCCCTGATCCGAGCCGGCTCACCACGAAATCGGCTTCGTAGGGTTTTACGCCAGCCGGGCCGTGTTTTCCGCCGAGCGCAAGCCGGATGGTTTTTCCTTCGCCGGCTTGATGTGCCCTGGCGGCTGCGTCGGGATCCCAGAAAATGCCGAGAACTGCATCCGTCGCCCCAAGCCTGACCAGAGCCTCCAGTACGCCGGTCGTGTCGGCCGTGCCGCCGCAACCCGGATTGTCCTGCGTGTCGGCCACGACCACCGGCCGGGTCGCCGTCCTGGCGATCTCAATGGCCTTGCTGATACCTTCATCGACACCGAAGAGAGGCTGAATGAAGTTGGCTTCCGCCGCAGTGATCTGATCGGCAAGCCGATCGGCGGCTGCGTCGGCTTGATCCTGCGTATAGGCGTGCACGATCACGGATGGGCCGCAGTCGCGGAGATCGGCGGGCGGAAAGCCGGCCAGATACGCGGCACTCAGGATGTCTCCCGTTTCGGCTTTGGCGGAGCTTTCAACGATTCCTTTTGAGGGCTCGATCAGCGTGCTCTGGAAGTTGAGCGGAATCAGGAATGGAATCTTGCGCAGGGCGCGGCCTGCCGGACGTCCGCGTTCGAGGATGGTGGAAAGAATTTTTGCGGCGCGTTGCCCGGTTTGTTCGCGATCGACATGCGGATAGGTGTAGTAGGCGGCCATTCCATCGGTCAGGTCGACGATCTGTGGCGTGACGTTGGCATGATAGTCGAGGCTGATGACGATCGGAATGTCGGGTCCCACCGCCGCCCGTATTCGGCGCAGGACTTCGCCTTCGCCGTCTTCGAAGTCTTCTGTCACCATCGCACCGTGCAAATCGAGATAAATGGCGTCGACGGGCATGCTGACAGAGAGCGTGCCGACGAGTTCGGCCGAGATGCGCTCGAAGGCATCCCGGGTGACGGTGCCGCCGGCGCCTCCGCTGGTCCACAGCAGCGGCACGATGTCGTGTTTGCCGGACATCTTCTCAAGGAAGCCTGACAGGCCGAAACTTGTGTTTGTCAGCCACTTCACGACATCGGCGCCGCGCACCAGCGGTGGCCGGTCACGATGGCTTTGAAAATAGGCGAAGTCGGTTTTGGTCGGCATGAAAGAATTTGTTTCGTGGTGAAAGCCACCCACTGCAATTCTCGCCATGTCATCCTCCTTAATGATCTTGTTGTTGTTGTCGGCGACCGTCTGATCCCGTCAGCGGCGATGGCCTCTTGCCCGCTCCAGAAGCCGTCGCGCCCGTTCCACCACCGGCTCGTCGATCATCTTGCCATCGAGCCGGAAGGCGCCGATGCCGCTCCGGGTATGCTGTTCGGCGGCCTCGATGATCGCCTCGGCCTTCGCAACCTCGGCCGCGGGCGGAGTGAAGGCTTCGTTCAGGATCGGAATGACGGACGGATGCACGCATGTCGCGCCGGAGATGCCATGACGGACTGCTTCTTGTGCGAGTTCGCGCATCAGGTCGGTGTCGGCATAGTCGGCGACTGAACCGAACAGGCCGAAGGAAAACTTGCCGGCGCCGGCGGCGGCCATATGGACCAGCATTTTGGGTATCTTGAGTGTTTCCCGGGTCGGCTGTGCTCCCATCGAGAGCGCCAGATCTTCGCTGCCGCCCATGAGGCCGATGACCCTCTGATGCGAACACGCGATGCCATCTGCTTTCGCCAGATTCTTGACGGATTCGATGACCGCGATGGCCTTCAAGGGCTCGCGGCGGCCGTTTTCCCGCTCGACCTGTTCGGCGGCTTCAAGAAGCAGCTGGATATGCTCTGGCCCTTCGGCCTTGGTGATGAGAATGCCGGCGGCGCCGCCTTGCACTGCGGCTTCGACATCTCGAACCGCCAGAGACAGCGGACGATTGATGCGCACCCAGATATCGGCGCCGCCTTCAGCGCATCTTGGTATCGACGACGCCAGGTTCTCGCGCGCCGGTCTTTTCTGATCGGGCGCCACGCTGTCTTCGAGATCGAGGATGATCGCATCGGCGCCGCAATGGGCGGCTCTCGCAATAAAGCGCTCGGATGAAGCAGGGACGTAAAGCAACGATCGATACATTCAACTCCCCAAACTCACAAAAGACATGGTCAAGCAGATGCAGGAGGCTCCGCTATCACTTTGCCATCGCGCAGCGCTTCGAGTTCGACATCGTCGATGCCCAGGGAACGCAGGATGGCAACCGTGTGCTCGCCTAGATCGGGCGCAGGTGTCCGGATTTTTCCGGGCGTTTCACCGAGACGCGGAACCACATTGTGCATCGAGACCGTTCCCAGTTCGGCATCCGGCAACCCCACGACGATTTCGCGCGCCTGCACGTGCGGATCGTCGATGAACTGATCGATGTCGTAGATCGGCGCGGCGGTGACCTCTGCCTTTTCGAACGCAGCCATGTTTTCGTCGAGCGTCCGCGCCGCGATGAATTCCGCGATCGGCTCCTCGCAGGCGTCGGCGTTTTGGATGCGTTCCGAGTTGGTGCGGAAACGGGGATCGGTGATCATGTCGGGGCGTCCGATTGCGCGGAATAGCCGTTCAACAACGACCTGCATGGATGCGGAGATCGCAATCCAGCGGCCGTCGCTGGTGCGAAACGTGTTACGCGGCGCGGCGGTGAGCGAGCGGCTGCCCGTGCGGGGGCGAATCTCGCCGGTGAGTTGATAGATTCCGGCTTCGGGCCCGAGGACGGAAAAAATCGGATCGAGCAGCGGCAGGTCGATGACCTGACCTTTGCCGCCACTGACCTCGCGATGTCTGAGCGCCACCATGGTCGAACCGAAACCATAGATGCCCGCCACCATGTCGGCGAGCGACAAAGGCGGCAATACCGGCGGCCGGTCGGGAAATCCGTTGCGCGACGCGAATCCCGACATGCCTTCGACAAGCGTGCCGAAACCTGGTCGGCTGCGATAGGGCCCGGTCTGTCCCCATCCCGAGATTCGAACGATGATGAGGCCGGGATTGCGCGCGTGAAGAAGCTCCGGCGCGAAGCCCATCTTCTCGAGACCGCCGGGCCTGAAGTTCTCCACCAGCACATCAGCCGTCGCGATGAGATCGGACAGAATTTTACGGCCCCGTTCGCTGCGCAGATCGATTGCGAGACTCTTCTTGTTACGCGCGTAGGTCTTCCAGTGGATGCTGATGTCGTTCACCCGCCACGCGCGCAGGGGATCGCCGTTGACAGGATCCTCGATCTTGATGACTTCCGCGCCGAAGTCGGCCAATTGCAGCGTCAGCATGTTGCCGGCAACGAGACGTGATAAATCAACGACGCGAACGCCATCGAGGGCACAAGCTGCCTCAGGCTCGAACTGTTTCGGAATCGCCATCACAATTCGCCTGTCGAGTCGTTCATCGAGACGTGCGTCGGCAGCGGGCCCATATCGAGGCGGGCCAGCGCGGCTTTTCCCGCATTGAGGATATGAGTGGCAAAGAACTTCTCTGCGTTGCGCGCATTTCGCTTCTCAATCGCGTCCATGACAGCGGCAAGTTCGCCCGTCGCCTGCGTGAGACGGCCGGGTTGGGAGATGGAAATGGAGCGCAGAACGCTCACGCGCGCAATCAGCTTGCGCTGCAGATCGCAGATCAATTCCTGATCCGCGACTTGCATCGCATATCCGATGAATTTGGTCGCCGCGGTTGCAATCGCCGCCACATCGCCGGTGGGGCGAGACGCGCACAGCGTGTCGTAGAGCGCGCGTAGCTGGGCCACTTCGGCGTCGGTCGCCTTTTCCGTGAAAATTCGAATGGCCGCGCTCTCGAGCATGGCGCGGACTTCGTAGATTTCGGCGACCTGCTTTCGCGTGAGCCGGGCCACGATCGGTCCGCGCCGCGGCTCGATCGTAATGAGATGCTCTGCCTCAAGGCCGCGCAGAACTTCACGGATGGAAGTACGGCTGACCCCCATCTGCTCGCACAGTTCGCGTTCGATGAGACGTGTTCCCGGCGCGAAGTGACCTTTGATGATCGCGGTGCGGAGGCGCTCAAGCGCCTGATCGCGCAGCAGGGCCGGCGCATCGGTTATGCGAAGGACGTTGCCTTCCAT
>JAFEFK010000723.1 GCA_018240625.1 Pseudomonadota bacterium | reverse complement strand
TTGACTGGCGCGGGCAAGAAAGTTTTCATCGATCTCAAGCTGCATGACATCGGTAACACGGTCGCGCGAGGTGTCGAGAGCATCGCTCGGCTTGGCGCGACTTTTCTCACCGTGCATGCCTATCCGCAGACCATGAAAGCGGCGGTCGAGGCGCGCGCGGGTTCGGGTCTGAAGATCCTGGCGGTGACCGTATTGACCTCCTACGACGACAACGATCTTCATGCAGCGGGCTATCGTCTGAACGTGTCCGATCTGGTCGAAGCCCGTGCGCGTCAGGCGCAGGAAATCGGCGTCGATGGCCTCGTTTGCTCGCCTGAGGAGGCGGCGAACATTCGCAAGATCGTTGGCGATCAGATGAATCTGGTGACGCCGGGTATCCGTCCTGCTGGGAGCGCGACGGGCGATCAGAAGCGCATCATGACGCCGGCACGCGCCATCGCCGCAGGCGCAAACTATCTGGTGGTCGGGCGGCCGGTGATGGAAGCTCCCGATCCGAAAGCAGCCGCGAACGCCATCGTCGCGGAAATCGAACAAGCAAGGGACTGAAAGGGAGAAAGTCGAATGGCCAAGGGTTATTGGGTTGCTCGCATCGATGTCCATGACCTCGACGGGTACAAGCGGGACTACGTCGCGTACAACGGCGCAGTGTTTAACAAGTATGGCGCCAAGTTTCTCGTGCGCGGCGGGAATCACGAGGCTCCCGAAGGCCAGGCGCGCTCGCGCAACGTTGTCATTGAGTTCAAGGACTATGAGACCGCGCTCGCCTGCTATCGCTCGCCGGAATACCAGGCGCTGATCAAGGCCCGCGCGCCACATTCGTAAGGCGAGATCGTGATCATCGAGGGTTACGACGGCCCGCAGCCCTGATACGGAGATTGACGCTGAGCCTGATCGGTTGCCGGGAAACGCAGCCCCGGCTATACCGAGTGACACTTCGAGGGCTCTGAAATGGCCGGCATGCGGTTGATCGTTGCAGGGGCGGGCGGCCGGATGGGCCGCGCGCTGACACGGGTCATTTCCGAGACGGAAGGTGCGATCGTCACAGGCGCACTCGAAGCGCCGGGCTCCGAACTGATCGGGAAAGACGCCGGCGTTCTGGCGGGCCTGCCCGCAAATGGAATCGAACTATCAGCGGACTTGTGGTCGTTGTCCGCAAACGCAGACGGCATTCTCGATTTCACGGTGCCTGGTGCGACGATCGCGAATGTCGCCATTGCCGCCCAGCGCGGCCTCGTTCATGTGATCGGCACCACCGGCCTTTCCGCATCGGACATGGCGGTCATCAAGAGCGTGACGTCGCGCGCTATCGTCGTGCAATCCGGCAATATGAGTCTCGGGGTCAATCTGCTGGCGGCGCTGGTGAAGCGCGTCGCGCAATCGCTCGACGAGAGCTTCGATATCGAGATTCTCGAAATGCATCACAAGGCCAAGATCGACGCGCCTTCGGGGACCGCCTTGATGCTGGGTCAGGCGGCCGCCGATGGTCGCAAGATCGCTCTCGACAAGCACTCGGCGCGTGGTCGAGACGGATTGACCGGCGCGCGACACACCGGCGACATCGGCTTTGCTTCGTTGCGTGGCGGTACCGTAACCGGAGATCATAGTGTGATTTTCGCCGGCGCAATGGAACGCATCGAGCTCACGCACAGGGCCGAAGACCGCACGATGTTTGCCCAGGGCGCCGTCAAGGCTGCGCTGTGGGCGCGAAGCCAAAAGCCGGGCCTTTATTCAATGGCCGACGTTCTCGGCCTCGGTGATTTCTAATTCAAAATCGGAACCAGTCAGAATGAGCGAACGTCTTCTCGTGCTCGTGCGTCACGGCCAGAGCGAATGGAATTTGAAAAACCTGTTCACGGGCTGGAAGGATCCGGACCTGACCGAACTTGGCGTGACCGAGGCCAGGGATGCGGGACGCAAGCTGAAGGCTCAGGGTTTTGTGTTCGACGTTGCCTTCACATCAGCGCTGACCCGCGCGCAGCACACACTCGATCTCGCGTTGAAGGAATTGGGTCAGACCGGAATTCCGGTCAAGAAGGATCAAGCCTTGAACGAACGCGACTACGGCGATCTCTCGGGACTCAACAAGGACGATGCGCGCAAGAAATGGGGCGAAGAGCAGGTACTGATCTGGCGCCGCTCGTATGACGTGCCGCCGCCCGGCGGCGAGAGTCTGAGGGATACGCTGGCGCGCACACTGCCATATTTCGTGCAAGAGATTCTGCCATGCGTATTGCGTGGCGAACGCACGCTGGTCGCGGCCCACGGCAACTCGTTGCGTGCGCTGATCATGGTGCTTGAAAAATTGTCGCCCGAGCAGATCCTCAAGCGCGAACTCGCGACCGGCGTTCCCGTCATCTATCGGCTGAATCCCGACGCAACGGTTGCCTCGAAGCTCGATCTCGCGGCTTGATGAGACGAGGACGCGGCTGACGCCGCGCCGACGCGTCCTGCTTCCCAGCCGAGCATCGCCTGCTTGCGCGTGATGCCCCAGTGATAGCCGGTCAGCGCGCCGCTCTTGCCGATCACGCGATGGCAGGGCACCACGAACGACACCGGATTTTTTCCCACCGCCGCTCCGACGGCGCGCGACGCTTTTGGGCTGTTCACGTTCGCAGCGATGCTGGAATAGGTCGTGGCTTTGCCCATCGGAATTTTCAGCAGCGTTTCCCAAACCCGCACTTCGAAATCCGTCCCGATCAGCACAACACGCAGGGGCTGATCCGGCCGCCAGAGTTTTGTATCGAACACACGCTGCGCCAGCGGGGCAGTGCCGGGGTTATCTTCTATAAAGGTCGCGTTGGGCCAGCGCCGCTTCATGTCGGACAGCGCGGCCTGCTCCTGACCGGCATCGGCAAACGCTAATCCGGCGAGGCCGCGGCCGCTGGCGATCACGATCGCGGTGCCGAACGGCGAAGGGTGAAAGCCGAAAGACAGCGTCATGCCGGCGCCGCCGTTCTTCCATTCGCCCGGCGACATCGCTTCATGCGTGACGAACAGGTCGTGCAGCCGGCCTGGCCCTGACAGTCCGGAGTCCAGCGCTGCGTCGAGTACGCTGGCCGAATCCCGCAGCAGCCCCTTGGCGTGATCGAGCGTCAGCGCCTGCATGAAATCCTTCGGCGTCAGCCCGGCCCAGCGGCGGAACAGGTGGTGCAGTTCATCGGGCGTGACCGCGGCGGCGTCGGCCATCGCTTCGATGTCCGGCTGCCTGCGCCAGTGCTCCGAGATGAAAGCGATCGCGCGGCGAACCGAATCGTAGTCGCGTAACGCTGCGTTCTGTGCGCCCGGTTTGGCGAGTTGCGGATCGGCGGCGGCGAGTTGTGTGGCGAGTGTCATCATGACTCACATGTAGGACGACGGCGACATCGCGACCACCCGTTTTCCGACATCGGATTACGCGATCGGATTGTAGGTCGGGCCGCGCTTAGCTGCCTGTAGGGCTTCTGATAAGGCTTTGACAAAACTTGATTTTTCGTCCGGTCCGAGAAAGCCCGCAATCGAAATCCGGCGGCCGCGCGAGACCAGACAGAGCCGTTCGATGCCGAACTCCTCATGGATGGTCTGGTCGAGTTGCACCCACAGCGGATTCAAAACCCATTCGACGGTGTGGCCGCGATGGCTGGTCCGGCGCACGCGCAATTCGGAATGGGTGATGGAAATCTCCTCGCTTGCCCTGGCGTGACGGAAGTTGAGCCGGAAAGCCCAGTAGATGAGGAGAACATCGAGGCCGAAAAATCCGAACACCGGCCACGCGCCCATCATCCAAAACGCTATGCCCGCAGCGAAACTGACGATGCACACGAACGCCATCAGCGCGATGAATCCGGCGCGGCTCAGCGAGCGGTGCGGGGTCAGCCGTGCCGAAAACAGCACAGGCTCGGCACGCTCGGGGCCATCAAAGTCGTTGCCTGATGTCATGGGAGATCAGTATATCCCGATCATGTCGAAAATCACCCGCAGACCTCCTGTGAAACCGAAAACGGCGACCAAAAAAAGCGAGCCGAAGCCGTCGAAAAGTCTTGCGGCAAACCCAAGGCAGCAAAAATCCGCTGCGGCGAAATTAAGGCAGGCTCTCGAGGCCAAGACGTCGACCAAGACGTCGGCCAAGACATCGGCCAAGACATCGGCGAAAAAGTCGTCGAAGCCCCCGACGCGTCTGGCCAAGTCTGCCGGCAAGCCCGCCCCTCGTGCTTCAAAACCATGGACATCCGCCGAAGTCTATGAGGCCTTCGCGCGTTTTCGCAAAGCCAATCCCGAACCGAAGGGCGAGCTCGAGCATCTCAATCCCTACACGTTGCTGGTCGCGGTCGTGTTGTCGGCGCAGGCGACCGACGCCGGCGTCAACAAGGCGACGCGCGCGTTGTTCGCGATCGCGGACACGCCCGCAAAAATGCTCGCGCTCGGGGAGGAAAAAGTCCGCGACTACATCAAGACCATCGGGCTCTATCGCAACAAGGCGAAGAACGTCATCGCGCTGTCGGAAAAGCTGCTCGTGGAATTCAACGGCGAGGTGCCGCGCACTCGCGCCGGGATCGAGTCACTGCCGGGCGCGGGACGCAAGACCGCCAACGTCGTGCTCAACATGGCGTTCGGCGAGCACACCATGGCGGTGGATACGCATGTGTTTCGCGTCGGCAATCGCACCGGCATGGCGCCGGGCAAGACACCGCTCGAGGTTGAACTCGGGCTGGAGCGCGTGATTCCCACAGAATTCATGCTGCATGCGCATCACTGGCTGATCCTGCACGGACGCTATACGTGCCTCGCACGGTCGCCGCGCTGCGCGGTGTGTCTAATCAACGATCTCTGCCGCTGGCCGGAAAAGACGGTGTAGGCGCGGGTGTTGTAGGCGCGGGTTAAGAGCTTGCTCGTGCAAATCTGGTGCCCGAGGACATCCTTCCATCTGATAATGGCAGTTGCGTAGGAAGCAACTCGGTTGCGTGATGGCCTCGCGTTTCGGGCCTTAATCGTTCATATATTATAGAAAATTGCTTACAAAGCAATTTGTCTTGACATCCAAGCAAATCCAGCAAAAAGTTCGGCGATGAAACCGCATGACAAAACGCTGGTTGGTCTTGGTGCCCGCATCCGTGCACTTCGCGAAGAGCGTGGCATGAAGCTGAAGGACCTCGCCGATGGCGCGGGACTGTCCGACGCGTTCGTTTCGCGCCTTGAGCGCGGGCAGGTCTCAAGCTCGGTCGCGAACCTGATTCAGATCGCGCAGACGCTGGATGTCGGTGTGAGCGAATTGTTCGTGGCGACTTCGGACCAGCATCGCAGCCATGTCACCGTTCACCGCAATGACGATGCCGGCGAGGCGCAGAGCATCCCAAGCACCGGCTATCGCTGGCAGCTATTTGCCGGCGGCCTGCCCAACGATGATCTGGAGGTTTTTCACCTGCTGTTTCCGCGGAAGAACCGCATGGATCTCATGGTGTCGCATCCGGGCCAGGAATATTGCTACGTCATCAGCGGACACGTCCAGTTTCATGTCGGTGCGGAGAGTTTCAATCTCGCGCCTGGAGAAGGCATTTTCCTGAATTCCGAATTGCCGCACCGCGCCGACAATATCGGTGAGGATGAAGCGCGCATCCTGATGGTGGTCGCGAAATCTCCGCTGAAGACCGAGCACTTCGACTGGTGGAAGGTACCAACCGCGTCGCCGCCGGTGCGGTCAGGCAAAATGAAAACAAGCTGAGGGAAGGAGAGACGACCATGCAGACCACGGCGATTACTCCGCAAGGCAAGCATCTGCCATACGAGGCGAAGCACATCGACGATCTCGAGTGGGAGACCATCCGGTGGCCGGGCGAGACCGGCAAGATGCTGTTTCATCCGAGCCCGGAGCGGCCGACCGAGCCCAATGCCGGAATCCTTCGGCTCGAACCGGGCGCCCATCATCCGCTTCACAATCACGACTTCGCGCAGGTCTGGTACATTCTCAGTGGCGAATTCAAGATCGACGACAATGTCTACAAGGCCGGAACGATGCTGTTCCATCCGGATCCGCATTTCGAAGGCAAATTCGAGACGGCGACCGGCGGCGATATCCTGATCGTGCAGTATCCCGGGCCGACGACCGGCGGCCGGCCGATCTATTCCGGCCGTTTCAACATGGAGAAGCGGCGCGAC
>JAFEFK010000722.1 GCA_018240625.1 Pseudomonadota bacterium | reverse complement strand
CGCTGCCGATGATGTATTTCGTGGCTTCCTTCGCGATGGCCTGCTCGAAGGCAAAGCGGCTCTCCAGCGGCTGCCACTGCTTGCTGGCCCAGGCGCCGATCTGGGCCTGCTTGGGCCGGGTCGCGAAATAGGCGTCGGCCTCGGCCGATGTGACCGGGGTCACCGGGCCGCGCACGCGGACCTGCCGGCGCAGCGACTTCCAGTGAAACAGCAGAGCCGCCTTGGGATTGGCGGCCAACTCGCGGCCCTTGGCGCTGGCGATGTGGCTGTAGAACACGAAGCCGTCGGCGTCGTAACCCTTCATCAGCACCATGCGGACGTCAGGTAGCCCCGATGCATCGGCGGTGGCGAGCGCCATCGCATTGGGATCGTTGGGCTCGCTTTTGACGGCTTCCGCGAACCACGCGGCGAACAGGGCGAAGGGTTCCTCGGCCTCGGTGAAATCACCGGACGTTAACTGGCTTGTGTCCTTGATATCGGTCGTATCGCTCATGCGTGGAGTCCAGGTTGCGTCAGTCCGCGGTCGAAAGCCCGTTGCGGTCCTTATATAGGGCAACCCTATATAGGGCACGCTTGCGCGTTGGCCTATCCGCGATCGGCCAGGTGGGTGCCGTCATGACAGTGATTCTAATCGGGGCGTCTGCCGGCGGCTGCAGTTTGGCGAGAAACGACGGGTCTTTCGCGCAGATGGAAGGCAACGACGTTACGGGATCGGTCGTCGCGAAGCCCGTGAACGCCGCGCCGACCGAAGCCGACCTCGCGTTTGCCCGTAACGCCGCGTCCGACGTGCTGACGAAGGGGAGCAAGGATTCCAGCCAGCCGTGGGAAAACCCCTCGACCGGCGCGCGGGGTTCGGTGACGCCGCTTGCGGCTGCCTATACGGCCGAGGGACGCACCTGCCGGGATTTTTTGGCGAGTTATGTTAACGGAAATTCGGAGAGCTGGCTTCAGGGTGCAGCATGCCGGGCGGGCGGCGGTCATTGGGAAATCCAGTCGCTTAAACCTTGGCGGCGGAGCTAGATTTAGAGACGAAGCCGGATTGGCTGAATGTCTCTCAGACCCGTTGCAAAAATGCCACGGACATCCCAGATGATAGGACACCAGATGATAGGGCATGGGGCCCGGGGGCCTTGAGTTCCGAATTTCCTGAAGGAGACGTGACGGATGCGCGACCCCTATGAGGTCTTGGGGGTGCAGCGGGGCGCCAGCGCTGCGGCGATTAAAAGTGCTTTTCGCAAGCTTGCGAAGAAGCATCATCCCGATGCCAACAAGAACGATCCGAAGGCCGCCGACCGTTTTGCGGAGCTGAACTCCGCCAACGAGATTATTGGCGACGAGACCAAGCGCAAGCAGTTCGACCGCGGCGAAATCGACGCCGAAGGCAAGCCGCGCTTCCAGGGATTCCCCGGCGGCGGTGCTGGCCCGCGCGGTGCGTCGCCTGGCGGCGGCTTCGAGCAATACAGCTTCCGCAGCGGCGGCGGGCCCGCCGGCGGTCAGGGATTTGGCGGCGGAGGTTTCGAAGACATCCTGAACAGCATGTTCGGTGGCGCAGCGGGTGCTGCGCGAGGCGGACGGCGCGGCCCGCAGTCATTCGAATTCGACACCGGTACCGCTACCGCGCCGGATCTCGATCTCAACGTCGCCATGACGGTGTCGCTGGAGGAATCGGTCAAGGGCGGCGAGAAGCGCGTCCGGCTGCCGAACGGCAAGGAGCTCAATGTCAAGATTCCGGCCGGCGTCGTCTCGGGTCAGCAGATCCGGCTGAAGGGGCAGGGCGACACCGTGCCCGGTCACCGTCCGGGCGATCTCATGATCACGGTGACGGTGGGGCCGCATCCGTTCTTCAAGATCGACGGCAGCGACCTGCGCGTCGATCTGCCGATCACGCTCTATGAGGCGGTGCTCGGCGGCAAGGTCCGCGTGCCGACGCCTGGCGGGGCAGTCGAACTGTCGATCCCGAAGAACACGTCGAGCGGCCGTACCTTCCGCCTCAAGGGCAAGGGCATGCCGAAAGCGGGCGGTGCTTCCGGGGATCTGTTCGTCACCATGCGCATCATTCTGCCCGACGGTAACGACGCCGAACTCGAGGCCCTGATGCAGAAGTGGCGCGACACGCACCCCTACAATCCGCGCAGCGATCTGGGCTAGCTCACAGCACCAAATGCCCGGTAGCGCTTTTGCAAGGCACGGATAGCGAAAGAAAACGTGCAGCCTCGACCGGGGACCAGCGCGGCAACCCGATCGAGGCCGCTTGCGTCGATCGGCGGATCGAACGCCTCACGAGTCAGTGATGGAAGCCGGTGCGATAATGAGGCCCGTCCATGACGGAATCCGAGATTCCTCATGTCGTAATTTGGACAAACGGTGCGATAGGTAGCAGAGCGACGGTGACTATCGCGGCCCGATATGTCCTCACACCGGACGGCTCGCGCAATCCTTCGCAAAGGCATCGAGCAGCGCGTTGAAGGTGTCGGCCTGCTCCCACTGCGGGATATGGCCGGCGCCGGAAATGGTTTGCACGGCGCCGCGCCACAGCGTCGGCATGTTCAGCGTCTTGAAATATGCGCCGTTGATAAGTTGCTCCTCGGCGCCATGCAGCACCGCGAGCGGTTGTTTCAGATTGGCCGCGACTTCGACCTCGTCGCGAAAACCGTCCGGTGCGATGCTTGCCGCGAGACCCTCGCGGGCGCGGCCATCGGTGCGCAGCACGTCATCGATCATGAAGGCCGGAAAATCAGCGGCGTCGGGCCGGAACGCCACCGCGACATAGGCTCGGGCCTGCTCGTCGCTGAGTTCGCGCGTAAACGTGAAAGCCATCGCCGGATTCGGCAAGAACGCCTGCTCCATGGCCGGCGGAAACGCCAGCGGCGGCGTGCCGAAGATCGCGAAGCCCGCGGCCCCGGAAAGGTCCGGTGCGGCTTCCAGCACGATATGGCCGCCGAGGCTCCAGCCGACAAACACGGCATCCGCGATATCAAGATGTGCGACGACCTTGCGCAGCACGCGCGCATAGCCCGGCATGTTGTAGGTCGCGACGGGGTCGCTCGCATTGTCGGATTCGCCGTGCCCCGGAAGATCGAACGCGATCACGCGATATGTTTGGCCGACCGTCCCCTCCAACTGCCGCGTAAAAGCTTTCGAGGAGGACGAATTGCCATGAACCAGCACGATCGCAGGACCGGTGCCGGCGGATTGCCGGTACACGATTTTGCCGGCGCTTGTTGCAATGTATCCGTTCATCATCGGATTGACTCTCCCGCGGCAACGATTTCGCTGCTGAGGATGACCTGAAAACGCCAGTCGCGGAAGAGGGTCGTCACCCTGAGAGCCTGACCGAGAAAGAGGTGTCATCGTCCGCGAATGCGGACGATCCAGTAATCGAGGCGGGCGTGAAGGAAAACCGAGGCCATTTGAATACTGGATACTCCGCTTTCGCGGAGTATGACGTTTTTTTGTTGGGCGGTTACTAAAAAAGCGAATTTCCAGTCAGGCTCTGAGGTGCGCGCTCTTTCTTGCGCGCCTCGAAGGGCGACGGCGGGGATGGACCCCATCCTTCGAGGCTCGCTGTCGGTGGAGCAATCGCTCCGCCTGAGCTCGCACCTCACGATGACGCCGCAGCCTCTTCAGAGGTAAATCAGCCGCCGGTCTTCTGGGTCTGATCGT
>JAFEFK010000721.1 GCA_018240625.1 Pseudomonadota bacterium | reverse complement strand
TCACGGTCTTGGTCAATTCGTGCGCCAGGGCCCGCTTTTGCTCTTCGCTCCGTCCTGGATACAGCTTCACGACGACGTGCGGCATTTCAGTTCCCCATTTTTGGTTGTCATAGTCATGAATCCGGGCATCTTGGCGCGGAATCGCATGCGGATCGTACCCGCCAATTCAAGCGGACCGCCGAATGGTATTATAATCTCGCGCATTGACGGTCCGCGTGACGTCCCAATATTCGAGAAGGCTCAGCGGCCAGGTCTGGGATGCGCGCCCCTTGCTGTTCTTGTACCAGCTCCGCGTGCGCGGAATTCCCCACGCCTTCTTTAAGTTTTCCTGATCGATCCGCTCATTGAACTCCTCGAATGGCTCCTTACGGCAATCGATTGCGTCGATGCCCTGGGCGAGCAGATCCTTGATCGCCGCCATGGCATACTCGACGGCGCATTCGGCCGAGAAGATCGCACTTCCATTGATGACGACGCCGGTATTCGGGCCCGCCGTCATGAAGAGATTGGGAAAACCCGGAATGGTGATACCGAGATAAGCACGGCAGTCTCCGTCCCACCACCGATGCAGATCTTTGCCTTGCAGGCCCGTTACCCTGATCGGCGCCAGATAGTCCGACGCCTGGAATCCGGTGGCGTAGATGATGATATCCACATCGGCGCGGCTGCCGTCTGCGAAGACGATTCCCGTTTCATCCAGATGATCGACCGGTTCAGTGACCAGATCGACATGCGGCTGCTTGAGCGATTTCGCCCAAACACCGTTGTCGCGCAGCAACCGCTTGCTGCCGGGCGGATAGGCTGGCGTCATCTTCTTCAGCAAATCGGGCCGATCGCTCAGTTGCACTTCGAGATGGGCCATGCATTCGGCGCGCAACCGCTCGTTGGCCGGACCGACGGACACCGGATGGTCCCACTCCGGTTCGACCTCGACGAGCGGGAGGCGCCCCTCCACCGCGATCCAGAACTGCCAGAACCTGACCCATCGCCCGTAATAGGGAACATGCCTCAGCAGCCATGCCATTCCGGGCTTGATATCATCGTAATAAGTCGGCGTGGGAAGCATCCACGGCGGATTGCGCTGCACGACGCTGAGGTGGGACACTTCGCCGACGATCGCCGGCACGATCTGATAGGCGCTTGCGCCCGTAC
>JAFEFK010000720.1 GCA_018240625.1 Pseudomonadota bacterium | reverse complement strand
CGCGCTTGACGACCGCGGGATCGATCCCCGACGGATCGATCGCCAGCGGGTTGGTAGACGCGACATGCATCGCGATCTGGCGGCCCAGCGCGGCAAGCTCGTCGGCCTTGCCGGCCGATTCGAGCGCGACGATCACGCCCATCTTGCCGAGGCCGTCGGTGACGGCGTTGTGCACGTAGCTCGCGACCACGCCGCTGTTGACCGACAGCGCAGCCGCGCGGCGCAGCGTCATGTTCTCGCCGATGGTGGCGATGGCGTCGGAAATGGCGGTCTCAACAGTGGCGCTCCCAACCTTGGCGGCCTTGATCTTCTCGACGTCGCTGCCGACGTGGAGGGCAACCTGCGCCACCATCTTGACCAGTCCCTGGAACTGCTCGTTGCGCGCGACGAAGTCTGTTTCCGAATTGACTTCGATGACGACGCCCTTGGTGCCGCTTGTCACGGCGCCGATCAGCCCCTCGGCCGCGACGCGTCCGGCCTTCTTGGCGGCCTTCGAGAGTCCCTTCTTGCGCAGCCAGTCGATCGCAGCCTGCATGTCGCCGTTGTTTTCGGTCAACGCCTGCTTGCAATCCATCATGCCGACGCCGGTCGTTTCGCGCAGGTCCTTGACCATCGCTGCGGTGATTGTTGCCATTGCTGTATGTCCTTTGCCTGTCAGGCGACTGCGGCGCGGCTCACGCCGACCGCCGCCACCTCTACTCAGGAAATAAATCGGAAAATCCGAGGTGATAGCGAGCGGCGGCCACCGGGCCGCCGGCCTGTCACGTTATTCGGCTTCGGCGGTCATCGCCTTGGCCTGAGCGACCCAACCGTCAGCACGGGAGGGAAGTCCAACCTCCTCACCGATCTTGTGAGCGGTAGCGTGATCGAGTTCGGCAAGTTGCCAATAGTGGAAGATGCCGAGATCGTTGAACTTCTTCTCGATCGCACCGGACACGCCCGTAAGCTTCTTGAGGTCGTCAGCAGCGCCGCGCGGACCGGCAAGACCCTGGAAACCGGCAGGCTGTGCGGCAGCCGGAAGCTCTTCGCGGACGGGCTGAACCGAGGCGCCGATATCGATTCCGGATTCACCCTGGGCACGCGAAATGCCGTCGATCGCTGCACGCGCAATCAGGTCGCAATACAGGCTGATGGCGCGTCCGGCGTCGTCGTTACCGGGAACGAGATACGTGATGCCCTTGGGATCGCAGTTCGTGTCCACGATCGCCGCGACCGGGATATTCAGCCGCTGGGCTTCCTGGATCGCGATGTCTTCCTTGTTGGTATCGATCACGAAGATCATGTCGGGCAGACCGCCCATGTCCTTGATGCCGCCCAGCGAGCGGTCGAGCTTGTCGCGCTCGCGCTGCAATGTCAGGCGCTCCTTCTTCGTGTACGCGTTTGCGTCGCCGGAATTGAGCACTTCATCGAGATGACGCAGCCGCTTGATCGAACCGGAAATTGTCTTCCAGTTGGTCAGGGTGCCGCCGAGCCAGCGCGAATTGACGAAATACTGCGCCGAGCGCTTCGCAGCTTCTGCGACGCCGTCCTGTGCCTGCCGCTTGGTCCCGACGAACAGGATGCGGCCGCCCTTGGCGACGGTGTCGCTGACAGCCTGCAGCGCACGATGCAGCAACGGCACGGTCTGCGCGAGGTCGATGATGTGGATGTTGTTGCGCGCACCGAAGATGAAATCCGCCATCTTAGGATTCCAGCGGTGCGATTGGTGGCCGAAGTGAACGCCAGCTTCAAGCAGCTGACGCATAGAAAATTCAGGAAGCGCCATAGTTCAATTCTCCGGTTGGTTCCTCCGGAAACGTGTGAGCAAACGAACCGCCAAACCAAAAGGAATGCGGCCCGGGTGCCACCGGACGGCTTTTTAGGCCATGTTTCCGTGTGAGATGGCGGCTATATAGCGGGGAGACCACGCATAAGCAAGGCAATCCCGGCCTCTTACGGACCTCTTTGGCAGCTCAGACGGCCTGGACGTCCACGACCCCCGAAACCGCCTTGATGGCGCCCGCGACCTGCGGGGAGACCCGAAAACGGCCCGGAAGCTTCATTTCCACCTCGGTTTCGAGGTCCAGCATCATCACCAGAGAGACGTCACCGTCCCCGGACTGCCTTGGTGCCTGAGCCTTGCCGAACCCGGCTGAACCATCGTGTTCGGGCATCTGAAGGCGTTTGACGATCGAATCGAGCGGCCTGGTATCGCGCAGAAAAATCCGCAAGCCCTTCTGGGTCTTGGCCGCGGCATCGTCCAGCGGCTCCGCGTGCAGAATACGGGCCCGGACGTCTTCGCCCTGCAATTCCGCGCCGAGTTGCAGGAGAACCGCAGCACCCGGCTCCAGAACGTCCCGGTACTGGGCAAGGCCTTCCGAAAACAGCACGGCCTCGAAATGGCCGGTCGGATCGGACAACCCGAGAATCCCCATCTTGTTGCCGGTCTTGGTCCGCCGCTCCATCCGCGAGACAACCGTCGCTGCCACCTTGCCGGCGGTCGCGCCCGTCTTCACCGCCCGGGAAAACTCCGCCCAGGATTGAACGCGCAGGCGCTTCAATGCGGTCGCGTAATCGTCGAGCGGATGCCCGGACAGGAAAAATCCGATCGCATCGTATTCACGCCGCAGCCGATCGGACGGCAGCCACGGCTCGATCTGAGACAGCATCACGCTCGGCGCATCCGCCATACCGCCGAACATGTCATTTTGGCCGAGTGTCGCGGCCTCATGCCCGCGCTGACAGGCAGCAAGCACCGCTTCGGCGCCGGCAAATACCCGGGCGCGATTGGACTCGAGTGCATCGAACGCACCGGCGGCGGCCAGACTTTCAATGACACGTTTGTTGATCGCGCGTGGCGAGACTCTGGCGGCGAAATCAGCCAGCGACGTGAACAACCCTTTTTTGCGGGTTTCGACGATCAATTCGACGGCTTGCGCGCCGACACCCTTGAGCGCGGCGAGCGCGTAATAGATCACGCCGTCGGTGACTTCGAAGGTCGCGCCCGAGCGGTTGATCGAGGGTGCTTCGACCTTGATGCCGAGGCGCATTGCCTCGCTGCGAAACTCCGAAAGCTTGTCGGTGTTGCTCATGTCGAGCGTCATCGAGGCCGCCAGAAACTCGACGGGGTAATGCGCTTTCATATACGCCGTCTGATACGACACGAGCGCATAGGCGGCGGCATGGCTCTTGTTGAAGCCGTAGTCGGCAAACTTCGCAAGCAATTCAAAGATCATTTCGGCCTGCCCCTTGGGCACGCCGTTCTTCACAGAACCCGCGACGAAGATCGCCCGCTGCTTCTCCATTTCAGCGCGAATCTTCTTGCCCATCGCGCGCCGCAACAGGTCGGCGTCGCCGAGCGAATAGCCGGCCATGACCTGCGCGATCTGCATCACCTGTTCCTGATAGATGATGACGCCGAACGTCTCCTTCAGGATCGGCTCCAGCAGCGGATGCAGATATTCCGGCTCCTCGTCGCCATGCTTGCGCGCGCAATAGGTCGGAATGTTCGCCATCGGACCCGGCCGATACAGTGCGACCAGCGCGATGATGTCCTCGAAGCGGTCGGGACGCATGTCGACCAGCGCCCGCCGCATGCCCTGACTTTCAACCTGGAACACGCCGACCACATCGCCGCGCGCCAGCATCTGGTAACTTGCGGCATCTTCGAGCGGCAGCGTTGCCAGATCGACCTCGACGCCGCGCTGCTTCAGAAGTTTCACGGCGACATCCAGCACCGTCAGTGTCTTCAGGCCGAGGAAGTCGAACTTCACAAGGCCCGCGGGCTCCACCCATTTCATGTTGAACTGGGTCACCGGCATGTCCGATTTCGGATCGCGGTACATCGGCACGAGTTCGCTCAACGGGCGATCACCGATCACGATGCCCGCCGCGTGGGTCGAGGCGTGACGCGTCAGCCCCTCAAGGCGCTGGGCGATGTCGAACGCACGCGCCACCACGGGATCTTCATCGCGAAACGCCTGCAGCTTCGGTTCGCTCGCGATCGCGGCCGCCAGTGTGACCGGTGCCGCGGGATTTTGCGGCACGAGTTTTGTCAGCTTGTCGACCTGTCCGTAAGGCATCTGCAGCACGCGGCCGACGTCACGGAGCACGCCACGCGCCTGCAGCGTTCCAAAGGTGATGATCTGGGCGACCTGATCGCGGCCATAGCGCTTCTGCACGTAGTCGATGACTTCGCCGCGGCGTTCCTGGCAGAAGTCGATATCGAAATCCGGCATCGAGACGCGCTCGGGATTAAGGAAGCGCTCGAACAGCAGACCGAACCGGATCGGGTCCAGATCGGTGATGGTGAGCGCGTAGGCCACCAGCGAGCCCGCGCCGGAGCCGCGGCCCGGCCCCACCGGAATGCCCTCGGACTTGGCGTGCTTGATGAAATCCGCGACGATCAGGAAGTAACCCGCATAGTTCATGCGGGTGATGACGTCGAGTTCGAAACTCAGACGCGCGCGGTAGTCTTCCTCCGACATGCCCTGCGCGACACCGTGAACCGCGAGGCGGTCGCGAAGCCCCTCCTCGGCCTGACGGCGCAATTCGGCCGCCTCGGCGCTTTCGGCATCCGCAGCATTGGTATCGGCGCCGACCGTGAAACGCGGCAGGATTGGCTTGCGCGTCATGGGCCGGAAAGCGCAACGTTGTGCGATCTCGATCGTCGACGACAACGCTTCCGGTATGTCCGCGAACAACAGAGCCATTTCCGCGCGGCTCTTGAAACGATGATCCGGAGTCAGTTGATCGCGATCTGTTTCCGCAACGAGACGGCCGCCGGCAATACACAGCAACGCGTCGTGGGCTTCATAATCATCGGAGGCGGCGAAATACGGCTCGTTGGTCGCGACCAGCGGAAGGCTCCTGGCGTAAGCCAGATCGATCAGCGCGCTTTCGACGCGCCGTTCCTTTTCGATATTGTGCCGCTGCAATTCGATGTAGAGCCGATCCCCGAAAATTTCAGCCAGATAATCGCACCGCGCGGTCGCAAGACCGGGCTGGTCGGCATTGAACGCCGACGATACCGGTCCCTCGGGACCGCCGGTCAATGCGATCAAGCCCTCGCTTGCGTCACGAAGCCATTCCGATTTGATGTGCGGCGCCTGATGCACCGGCGTTTCAAGGAACGCGCGGGAATTCAGCCGCATCAGGTTGCGATAACCGGACTCACGCGTCGCCAGCAAAACAACGCGCCCCGTGGGAAGAGCGCTGCGGGCATTCGGATCCTGATCGCCGAAATCGACCGCCAGGTCACAGCCGACGATCGGCTGAATTCCGTAGCCCGCGACCTTGTCGGAGAATTCCAGCGCACCGAACATGTTGTCGGTGTCGGTGAGCGCCAGCGCGGGCTGATGATCGGCTTTCGCCAGCTCCGCCAGCTTCTGAATCTTGATCGAGCCCTTCAGCAGCGAATAGGCGGAGTGGACGTGCAGGTGAACAAAGCCGGCGTTAGTGGCGGCGACGGGCTTCTGAATCATGGTTTTCGGCAATCATCGGTGCTGGGGTACGCTGACGGCGTGATCCGCCGACTCAGCTCGGCGATGGTGCGGACTCGCACCTGCCATGTCCATGCGAAACCCCCGTGCGGCCGGAGGTATCCCGATTTTCCCCAAGCCTGACTCCCAGGAATGATGCTGCCCGCCTTCTAAAGCTGCGGAATAACCTGGGCCCAGACGGCCACCATTCCAACGAAGAGCACGATGGAGGCCAGCGCAGCCGCTTCTT